>CAMOUF010000196.1 GCA_946626395.1 uncultured Clostridia bacterium | reverse complement strand
TGGTGTAGCTGAGGCCGTAGCCGAAGGGATAGGCGACCGTGGCGGCCCAGTCGTAATCGCCCGCGTTGCCGCTGCCCATCACCTTGTCCTCATAGCGGGTCTCGTAATACTTGTAGCCGACATAGATGCCCTCGGCATAGTTGACGTAACTGTAGCCGGTCAGGGAGCCGTCCGCGTTCACGAAGCGGCAGTCGCCGAAGTTCTGCATCGCGGCGGAGGACAGGTTGTCGTACACGTAGGTGTCCGGCAGGCGGCCGGAGGGGTTCACGTCGCCGGTGAGGATGTTCACGATCGGCGCGTAGGGGCAGCGGGCGTACCACAGCACCGCGTCGATGCCGTAGGCCTCCTGCTCCACAAAGTCCATCTGCATCGCGTTGGCCGAGGAGACCAGCACGATCACCTTGTCGAAGCTGCGGCCGACCTCAGTGAGCAGCTCCTTCTCGGCGGTGTTCAGCTCCAGGTAGTGCTCGTCCGCACTGCCGCCGTAGCGGCTCATGTCGTAGGGCAGGTCATTGCCCTCGGCGCCGGTGCGCATGAGAACCACGACGGCCGCGTCGGCGTAGTCGGCGTAGCTGGCCTTCACCGCGTCGGTGTATTCGCTCTGGGGCGCTTCGTCGATCACCCAGCCGCCGGTCTCGCTGCCGTTGCCGGCGGCCAGGCCCTTCACGCCGCTTTCATGGGTGGATTTGGCATAGAAGTCGGCAAGGACGGGGTTCACGGTGAAGCCCTTGCTTTCCAGCACTTCCTTTAAGCCATTGGTCTTGTTGTCGATGCCGAACAGGCTCACTTTGCCCGCCGCCATGGGCAGCGCGCCGTTGTTCTTCAGCAGCACCGCGCCTTCGCCGGTGATGCGGGCGGAGATGTCGGTGGAGTGGGCCAGGCGCTCCTCGGCAGATTTGAAATCGCTGGGGAAGTAAATGCTGTCGCCCTCCTGACCTTCGGCGGTCTGCTGGCCGCCCACCTCGCCAAAGTACAGCGTCAGGGCGGAATCCCATTTCAGGGCCTCATAGTTGGCAATGCCCATCGCGCCAAGCACCAGCGCGAAGATCACTGACCAGAGAATCAGATAGGTGCTTTTTTTCATGCCTTTTTTCTGGGACATGGTTTTTCTCCTCTCTTATTGTTCTATCGTCAATTCCACATAGGGAATCAAAACCGCCTGCTGAGGGCCGTAGCTGTGCTTTTCGGTGCGGTAGCCGTACCAGCCCCGGGGCACGCCGTCGCCCAAGACGTTGCTGATATTGGAGGAATAGCGGATTTCGATGGTGTTTTCTCCGCTGACCAGCAGAGAACCAATATCCAAAACAGGATGGGTCATGCTCACGTCGTCAGCCTTTTCGCCGTTCACGTACACCGTCATGCTTTCCACCAGGGAACCAAAGTCGATATACGCGCCGCTGGCGCTGCCGTCCCATTGGAAGGCGGCGGAATAGGTGGCCTGGCCAACAGCGTTGGGGCCGACTTCGGGGATCTTGTTCCAGCCGGTCAGGATATCCAGGGTCAGGGAGACGGGGGTGACAATGGTGTCCACTGCCGTTTCGGTAACGGTTTTGCCGTTCAGGGTTTCCGTTCGGCTGGAACGGGTGTCAGCCGCTGACCAAAGCTCAAACGCTGCCTGCCAATGGGGGATGGGCGCGGCGGCGGGAACATCGGCAGTCAGGATGATTTCCCGACCGTCGCTGAGGGAAACGGCGTGATCGCCGGAGGCGGTAAAGCGGAAGGTCAGGCTGTTGTCGGAAAACACCTTGTCCGCGTCGCTGGATACCGCGTGAAGCGGTTCTTCTTCGCCCTTCTTCAAGGCATACAGTGCGATGTTATTGTAATCCAGAGAAATAGGGAAGATGGTCTTTCCGTCCTCGTGACGGTACAGGCCCAGCTGTTGGACCTTGCCGCTCCAGGGGTCGATTTCGTAGGGAACGAACAGGCCGTCCGCCACGATTTCGGTGGAGATGGTATCGCCGTGGTCGTCTGCTTTTTCCCCGCTGCTCCACACGCCCTGATAGGTGCCATCGCAGTAATTGTACACATACAGATACCGGGCGTTTTCATCCTCCCGGGCCTGGGTGAGCAATTGATGGTTGGGCGCGGCAAAGCCTGCGTAAGGGGAAATGCCCATGTCCCGCAGGGCGGGCAGCACGCTGTCCCCGTCGGGCACGCAGACGGAAAGAGCCTTGAGCTCTTTCATCACAGCGGCCAGGGCTTCGTCCTTGCCGTCATGGAAGGGGGTATGCACCGCCGCCCCGTCCACGATCACCACGGGCAGGCCCTGTTTCGCCAGGGCTAAAATCGCTTCCGCGTCCTGGACACCCAGGCTGCCCTGCCAGAGCACCAGGGCCTTGTAGCCCGCCTGCTCCAGAACCTTGGTTTCGCTGTTCAGGGAAACGCCCTCCGCCGTCAGGAAGGAGGGATGCAGATAATCCCAGGTATAGCCCGCGTCCTGCAGCGCGGTGGAGGGAAACAATACGGGCGCATGGTTCAGCATCCAATTGACGCCGCCCTGGTTGCCATTTGTGGGCATGCCCTGATCCCAGTTTTGATACAGCATGCCGATATCCGTGCGGGAGGATCCGGTTTGCAGCAGCTTTTGAATCCGGCCCAGGTGGTCGTTGAAGATGGGATAATCCCGGGCGGAGGGCTCGGACGCGCCGAAGGTATAGAAGCTGTTGAACACAGCGCCGGGTACCCGGTAGCCGGGCCACTTGGTTTCCTCACCGGGGCCGAATTTGGCGCTCCACACATGCCAGATGATGCGGTTGAAGCCCGCGGCGTAGAGGGTGTAGGCTTCCATCAGGTGATCCTGATAGGTGTAGCGGTGGCCGCCCACCGCGCCGGTTTCGGAGGAAAGGACCTTGTTTTGCAGCTTGGCCCCGCCCGTCCAGAGGCGGTAAATGTCGATCTGGTTATTCTGGTTCAGGTTTTCAGCTTCGGGATAATCCACCGCCGCGATGGGCTGGGAGATTTCCAGGTGCTGGCCGTAGCTGATCTGGGCCCTGGTTTCGATGCCCGCTTCATGGAGCCAGGAGCGCAGGGGCGTCAGCATCCGTTCCATATACAGCTGGGTCTGCACGTCAAACAGGTCGTTCTGGATGCGGGTGCGTTCTTCCGCGCCGCTGCCGATGTCATAAGCTCCGTAACCTGCGTGGTCGTAGAACCACATGTCGGGCAGGTCGATGAACAGATAGAGATAGGGGCGGATATCGTAGCCCTTCCGTTTCATGAACTCCTGCTCCATATCCTGGGCCCAGAAGGCAAAGCCGGTGCCGGGATTGATTTCCAGGGAATCCATGAACAGCTGCACGTCTCCCTGTTTGATCTTTTCATTCAGGGCTTCGTCGTTGAGGATATGTTCTTCCCAGTAGGCCCGGAGGGCGTTTACACCCGCCTCGTCAAAATAATTGATGCAGTAAGCGGGCTGAGCGGCGGGAGAGGAAAGCTGGGCCGCGCCCTGCTGCCAGTAATAGAAAATGCGCCAGGCGCTGTTCCCGTCCGGCGGGGTGAAGGTCAGGGTGCGCGCGCCGTCTGCGTCCACGGTGATTTGATCGGTCAAATCAATGTATTCCGGATCGAACACCACCGGCACGGCCTTTTTCCCGCTGGTCTGCCGGTAGGCGTAAGCGCCTAAAAACCGGGCGTTTTCCTGCACGGGGATCACCTTCACGCCCTGTTTTTTCTCCATGGGCACCTTGCCGTCCTTCACCTTCCCGGCTTTCAGGTATTCGTCGATCTCGAATACCGCCTGGCTGGCCGCCTGGCTTTGGGGGTCCAGGCCGGGAATGTTGGCGGTGGCCCAGTTGGTGCCGGAGGTGAGGGACACGGTCATGCCCAGGTCCAAGGCCTTGCTGAGCACCAGCTTCAAATCGTGATCCCACTGGTCGCTGCCGTAGCCATAGTCGGCGTCAGAGACAGAGGTGTCCACCTGTTCGCACAGCTCCATGCCCCGAAAGCCCGCGTCATACATCCGCTGGATTTCTTCCAGCAGGGTTTCGTCGGTGTGAGCGCCTTCCGCCATCCACCAGCGCACCTCCGTGCCATAGGGGAGGCCGGGCTTTGCAAACGTTGCCGTCAGGGACGCGGCAAAGCTGTCCTCGCAAAGGGCGAAAGGCGCAAGGCTCAGCACCATGGCGGCGGCCAGCAGCAAAGAAAGTCCTCGTTGGGTCAGGGTCATAAACGTTCCTCCTCCAAGAAAAAAGACGGAGAGGGCATTGCGTCCTCTCCGCCGTCTGCCCTTTAGTCAGGCGACCATGCGATCAGTCGTCGTCAGAATTCACGATCACGTAGTCAAAGCTGTCGCCGTTCAGGGTAATGGTCACGGTGCATTCTTCGGGGTCAAAGCCAGCTTCGGAGGTCACCAGGCTGTCCACCAGGAAAGCGCCGGGGAACAGATCGAAGGGCACGTGGCCTTCTTCTTCCTTGCACTTGACGTTGTCGCCGGTGATTTCGCCGTCCACGAAATTGGCTTCGCCCTGGCTGTTGAGGAAGTAGCCCATGGTGGCCAGGTTGCCCCAGTTTTCAGTGAACTTCACGTTGGTGGGGAAGGAGAGCACCACGGTGTCGCCGTCCTTGGTGTAGGTGCCGGTGAAGGCATAAGCCACCAGCAGTACAGGCGCATCCTCAGTGGGCTCGATCTTTTCGCCCTGCTCGTTTTCCTGATGCAGTTCCTTCACGTACAGGTAAGTGCCGTCGTCGTTGAGCTGGAGAGCGTTCACTTCCACGGCGCCCAGCGCGGTCACGAAGCCGTTATGGAAGGTGTTCTGGGTGATTTCTTCCAGGGTGTACTTCTTCACGTACGCGCCCTCGGCGGAAGCGACCGCCAGCAGGGAAACGCACAGGGCCACAGCCAGAATCAGGGAAAGTAGCTTTTTCATTGGATTTTCCTCCTTCAAAGATGTGGGATCGGTTCTTGTTCCATCCGTCGCGCACATCATAATCCTTCGCCGGATGTGTTTCAACAGCTATCGCGTAACCTGAAAGATTTTAGGCGTAAACTAAAAAACGCCTTGACGCGGGCGGCGGGGCGTGACATAATGGAGGTGGATTGGTGAAGGAAAAGGGCGCTTTAAGTGAGTGGGCAATAGGCATTAGGCAATAGGAGATAGAGAGTTCAGAGTGAAGAGTTCAGAGTTAAGATTCTTTAGTCATTTCAAGTCTGGATGCGTTTCTTGTGTGTGCTCTATTCTCTGCACTCTGTACTCTGCACTCTCCGCCCTGCACGCTATGCTCTTAGGAGTTTCGTAACTAAAAGTGTCCTAAGACCATGAATGAATAACGCCAACGCAAAGGAAGAACCCTTATGGCAGAATGGTTTTATTCGATCACCGGGCAATACGCCTACCAGTTTTCCATATTGGCCGCCAATGAATTGCAGTTTATGGTGGCCGCCCTGTTTTTCTGCATCGGGTTTCGGCGGAAAAGCCATTTCTGGCTGCGGCTGATTGCCGGGCTGATGGTTGAATCCGGGCTTTTATGGATGGGAACGGTGGTGCGCACCACGTGGGAAGGGCTGCTTCCCCGCATCGTGGTCACGCTGCTGCAATACTCTTCCACCCTGCCGCTGCTGGTGCTGTGCCTGGATGAATCCAGGGATGTGCTGCTCAAGGCGTGGTGCTCCTCCGTGGCGGTCAAGGAAATTGGCGGGGCCATTTATCCCCTGCTGCAATTCATTTTGGGGTATGACAGCCACGCCACCATTCAGATCCTGCCTTTCCCCGATCTGCCGCTGGACGTTCAATGGCTGATTTATTACTTGATCCATTTCGTGATGTACGGCCTCATCTGGCTGGGCGTGCGCAAATATTTCAAGGAGTCCTTCGATTCCACCGCCCGGCGCAGCGGGGTGCTGCTGTCCATCGTCGCTTTGCTGACGCTGGGAATTTTGGGCGCCGTGACTAGCCATTACCGGGATGAAAGCCCTGTGCTCTACATCTGCACCCGTATCTTTGCCATGGCTGTGGCGGTGTTTATCCTCATGTCCTACGCTGGCATCGAGTTTCGCAGCCGTTCCCGGGCGGACATGGCCATGATGGAGCACGTGCTCTCGGAGGAATGAAAGCAATTCGCCCAGATGAAGGAAAACATCGACATCATCAACATGCGCTGTCATGACTTAAAGCATCAGCTGGACGATTTTTCCGGCCGCCTCACCGACCGGGAAATC
>CAMOUF010000195.1 GCA_946626395.1 uncultured Clostridia bacterium | reverse complement strand
TTCCGTCCGGGGAATCGTTTCCCGCTCCTCCGGCAGGATCAGCCTGGCCTTTTCAGATAATAGCGGATAGCCGAAATTGCAGTGGTAAATCTGCATGAATTCCTCGTCCCTGGGCGTCAGGTTCGTGATTGCGTCCTCCACCGTGACCGATGCGCCAAATGCGGGAATCCGAATCGTGCGCCGGTTTTCCAGTACGTGACCGAACAGCGCTGTTTCTCGCACCACGCCCCGGACGATGATTTCATCATTGACGATCTCCGCGCACACCTGCTCCGCTGCCAGGGAATGATACCGCCCATGCAGCGGATGCCATTCTCCATGATCCCGATTGGCAGGTCCGGCGGAACGCAAACCGCAGGTATAGAGCAGACCGCCGGGGAAGGTGTTCACAAACTCGTTTTCGTAGGGCACAATCACTGCGGGACTGTCGTAACCATTCTTGCTCATCCAGCTCATGTTGACGCCCTGATATCGGCATTGCCCGATATCCAGTCCGGCATCCGGCAGAACATCCAATCCCAACCCGCCAGCCGTTTTGACTTCAATGATTTCCGTGCCCTTGGCCTTTCCCTCAGCCATCGTCACGCGGCGCAGGATTACCAGCTGTCCAGGATGACCGATATAGCCATTTTCCATCAATTCACGCAAGCTTGCCGCCTCCTTGATGTTTCTGTCTTTATTCTAAACCGCGCAAGGCAGAAAATATATAGGAAAGTGTTCGTTTTACTTTGAATTTGTTCGCGCTTGTGATAAAATGTTATATGCCGTATTTTCATCCGGGGGGGATGCCCCATGATTTCCGTGTTTGATGTGGAGAAGCTGAAAAAGCTGCTGAAAAACTTTTATGCCATCACCGGCATACGGATCACGGTGTTTGACGACAGTATGCGGGAGCTGGTGGCCTATCCGACGCCGGTCGCGCCCTATTGCGCCCTGATCCGGGAAAGCATGGAGGGATTAAAGGCCTGCATGAAATGTGATCGGCAGGCCTGCCGGACAGCGGCGGAAAAAAAGAAAACGCACATATACCGTTGCCACGCAGGCTTTACCGAGGCCGTCCCCCCGCTGTACGGGAACAATATGCTGATCGGTTTTCTGCTCTTTGGCCATGTGTTTCCCTATGGCAACCGGGAAGAGGGCTGGCAGGAAATCAAACACCGCTGCTCAGCTTTGCCGGTGGATCTGCAAAAGCTTCATGAAGCCATTCTGCAAGCCACGCCCATGCAGGACGACTATGTCCGTTCCGCCGCCCACATTCTCCACGCAGTGGCCTCCTATCTGATCCTGGAGCGCATGGCAACGCTGAAGGAGGATTTGCTGGAGGTTCGTCTGGATACCTATATCACCGAGCATTTCACGGAGCCCCTGGATGCAATGCGGTTGTCTCAAGCGATGGGCATCGGAAAAACGCAGTTATATGCGCTGACGAAAAAGCTGTATCAGCAGGGCATAGCGAAACGCATCCGGGAATTGCGCACGGAAAAAGCCAAGTCTCTTCTGCGGGAGCAAAGGGATTTGCCCCTGGCTGAAGTGGCTTGGCAGTGTGGATACAAGGATTATAATTATTTCTTTACCGTGTTTAAGCGGGAAGTGGGCTTCACGCCCCGGGAATGGAGAAATGAACAGGACAAATCATTGATTTTATGAAAGATGATCCAAAAAGGACAACACCAAATCTGTCATCTCATCCTGGTAGAACAGATCGTCTCCATGGGCGGCGTTTTCCACTACCACAAACTCGCAGGGAACGTCTTTCTCCTGCAAAGCGGCATACAGTTTTTCGCTTTGCGCCATGGGCACCACCGTGTCTTTTGTGCCGTGCAAAATCATGAAGGGCGGCGTTTTATCGGAAATGTACCGGATCGCGCTGGCCTTTTCCGCTTCCGCTTTTCCGTACCCAACGCCCAGGAATTCTTCAAAAGCAAAATAGGGAACGTCGTTGCTTTGATTGACCGCGGCAGACATGCGGTCTCTTTCCGCGGACGCATCGGACAAATCGACCACGCCGTAATAATCCACCACGCCCTGCACAGCGCTGGACTGGTCCAGGTGATCGCCTTGGTCAAATTCCTTTTGATCGTCCGTCACGCCAAGCAAGCTGGCCATGGTGCCGCCCGCCGATTCGCCCATGGCGTAAATCCGGCCCGGGTCAACGCAGAACGCTTTTGCGTGGGCCCGCAGGAACCGCACAGCGGCTTTCACGTCGATCAATTGCGCGGGAAAGATGGCCTCGTTGCTGGTGCGGTATTCGATACTGGCCACCACATAGCCCGCTCTTGCAAAACGCATCATTTCCGGCAGCCAAACGGACCGATTCACCACCCGGTAAGCTCCCCCGCAAATCCATACGATAGCGGGGCAAGCGGGATGATTCGTCCGGTTCTTGGGCACGATCAGATCCATTTTCAAGTCCCGCCGGGAAGCGCCGTACCAGCAGGGCACGCTGGCAAAGGTTACATTGGTGATCAGGGAAAGGACTTCTCTTTTTCTTTCCACATGAAGCTGCTTTTGCATGTCAACCACCTCATTTCTGCTGGCTTTTCCAGAAGGCCACAGCGTGATCGATCCACCCTTCCGCGGCAGTCTCCGTGCCGGGGCCGACGCCGTGATCCACGCCGGGGAAGATTTCGCATTGGCACGGAACCCCGGCTTTTTCCAGGGCTTCCGCCATGCGGCGGGTGTTGTCGGGCTTAACGGTCTTGTCCGTATCGCCGCACCAGATGTAGGTGGGCGGATAGTCCGCATCCACCTGCTCGTCCACGCTGGCAAAGGCCTCCATGGACGCTTCGGCAGGATCACCCAGCAGCCGGTCATGGGTGTACTTTTCGGTGATTTCCGGCCGCATGCTGATGACGGGATAGGTCAGCACCAGCGCTTCGGGCTTGGGCAGATCATAATGGGAATAGCCCATGTTGGCGGTGCCGAAGCTGGCTGCCAGGTGTCCACCTGCGGAAGAACCCCAGACGGAGTAATGGGCAGTATCCAGCATATATTCGTCTGCCCGGGCGAAAACCTCCCGCACGGCCTGGGCCAGATCATCCTGAGGCGCGGGATAGCGGGCGGCTTTCTCTACCCGATAATACACGATGAAGGCGGAAATGCCCATGGCGTTCAGCTTCCGGGCGTAGGGCACCCCCTCGATGTAGCTGCACACCATGGTGTACCCGCCGCCGGGGCAGATCACCGCGAAGGGATGGCGCTGCCCGTCCCGGATGACAAAGCGATCGTCCAGGGTGTAGACGTTTTCTTTCCGATGGCTGTCCTTTTCATACTGTTCCGGGTCGAAATCCACCGGCGGCTTGACCTTTTGAATCCGGTTCAGCTGTTGATTGATGGCAATGATACGCTCCTTGGGCATATCCGGCGCGCCCATGCGGATCAATTGCAGAAGGCTGAACTGCAACGTGATCTTCATCCGGTCTTCTGTGCTGATGCCCTCGCCGCTCTTGACCGTCTCGCGTCCGGTTTCCTGCTCCTTCTGTTTTGCCTTCGCGGCCCGGGCGGCGGTCATTTCCGCCAGCAGGGGCTTCACCAGCGCCGCCGCGTCGGGAGACTGGGAAATGTCCTTCAGCAGGTCTTTGATGGAATAGAAGCCCTCGGGCGTGTCGATGTCAAACCAGTTGAGCACCGT
>CAMOUF010000194.1 GCA_946626395.1 uncultured Clostridia bacterium | reverse complement strand
GATTATAACCATAACGAGCCGCCCTGCTATGCTTTTGAGAAAAACGCCGACGGCAGCTGGGACGTGAACCGGCCCTGCATCGCTTTCTGGCACCGGTTTGAAAAAATATTGCAGCGAGTTGCGGAAATGGACATTCAGATCGACCTGATCCTGTTCCACCCCTATGACCGGTGGGGCTTCTCCGAACTGGCCCAGCGGGACAATCTGATCTATCTGGATTATCTGCTGCGCCGCCTGAGCGCCTTTCCCAACATATGGTGGAGCCTGGCCAATGAGTACGATCTGAATATGAAAAAGTCCCTGGCCGATTGGGAGGAGATCGAGGAATACGTGGCCGGTAACGACCCCTTCCATCATCTCTTGTCCAATCACAACTGTATGTGCTTCTGGGACAGCACCAGGCCCAACATTACTCACGCCAGCCTGCAAACCAAGGGCTTTTCGGAAATCTCCCGCTGGATCCGGGAATACAAAAAACCCGTGATCATCGACGAATGCTGTTATGAGGGCAATCTTCCCCACTTCTGGGGCAGCATCAGCGGGCAGGAAATGGTGCGCCGCTTCTGGCGCTGCTATGCCTCCGGCGCGTACTGCACCCACGGGGAAACCTTCCTGTCCGATGACGAAATCCTCTGGTGGGCCCGGGGCGGCGTACTCAAAGGCGAAAGCCCCAAGCGCATTGCCTTCCTGCGGCAGATCATGGAAAGCCTGCCGGGGCCGCTGACCCCCAAGGCGGACGGCTTCCTGGACCTGGCCAGGTCGGATGAGCCGGTGGATATGGAGATGATCCCCCAGGAGATGCGCGGCTTTTTCCAGGCGTTTTCCGACAGCATCCACCGGATGAGCGCGGAAGACCGCACGGCCCACCTGGGCGGGGAGCACGCCTGGGAAAGCCGCTGCGGCGAGGAAGCGTATCTGACCTATTTCGATCTGCAATGCTACGGCGAACAGACGGTAAATCTGCCCAAGGACAAGGTTTATCAGGCTGAGCTGATCGACGTGTGGAGCATGAAGCGCGAAGTGATCGCAGAATCCATCAGCGGAGAAACGAAGCTGCTCCTGCCCGGACGGGATAACCTGGCCCTGCTCATTACCCGGATTCAATAATCAAAGGAGAATCGACCATGAAGGAATACATGAACGCCTCTCTGCCTCCCCGGAAGCGGGCGGAATTGCTTTTGCAGGAAATGAACCTGGACGAAAAGATGGCCCAGCTGGTGGGCGTGTTCGCCATTAAGGGCGCGGAAGACCGCATGGCGGCCTTCTTCAAGCATGGCATCGGCCAGATCAGCTCCCTGGAATTCCGCTCCTGCGACAGTTTGGAGGAAGTCGCCGCCTGGCAGCGGCAATTGCAGACCATCGTGATGGAGAGCAGCCGCCTGCATATTCCCGCCGTCTTCCACATGGAGGGCCTGTGCGGGCCGCTGATGCAGGACACCACCACCTTCCCCTCTGGCGTGGCCCGGGGCTCTTCCTTTGATCCCGAACTGGAAAAAAAGATCGGCGAAACCGTATCCCGCCAGGAAGCGGCGGTGGGCATCACCCAGATTTTAGCGCCTGTCTTGGATATTTCCCGGGATTCCCGCATGGGCCGTCAGTGCGAGCCCTACGGCGAAGACCCTGCCCTGGCCGCAGCCCTGGGCGCGGCCTACACCCACGGCATTCAGGAAACCGAAACCGCGGGCCGCACGCCGGACGCCGCCGCCAAGCATTTTTTCGGCTTCCACAATTCCGCCGGAGCCATCCATGGCGCGCATGTGGACGCCGGGGATCGGCTGCTGCTGGAAATCTACGGCAAGCCCTTCCAGGCGGCGATCACGGAAGCGGGTCTCAAAGGTGTGATGCCCTGCTACGGCTCCCTGAACGGTTTGCCCATCCATGCCTCCAAGCATTACCTGAACGGCATCCTGCGGGATGAAATGGGCTTTGAGGGCGTCACCGTATCCGATTACGGCGGGGCCAGCAACGCCTTTGAATACCAGGGCATCGGCGAAACCATGGGCGACGCGGGCCTGCGGTGCCTGGCCGCGGGCCTGGACGTGGAATTGCCCATGCCCAAGGCTTATGCCGATGAACTGAAACAGAAATTCGCCTCCGGCGAAGCGGACATGGCCCTGCTGGACAATGTGGTGACCCGGGTGCTGGAAGCCAAATTCCGCATGGGCTTGTTCGAGCATCCCTTTGCCTTGGAGGGCGAAGCATTGGACAAGACCGTGCATCACGCGGAGGATGAACTTTTGGCCTCTCAGTCCGCAAAGGAATCGCTGGTGCTGCTGAAAAATGACGGCGCGCTGCCCCTGACCGGCAAAGAAAAAACCATCGCCGTTATCGGCCCCGCCGCGGCCAACGCCCGGTATTATTTCGGCGGCTACACCCATCTGTCCATGGTGGAAGCCAAGCATGCCGCCCGCAATTCCATGGCAGGCGTCAATGGAAACGGGGTCAAGAATGAAGTGCGTTTTGTGCCCGGCACCAGCGTGGAGGACGACGAGAACGAAGAATTTGCCGGCGTGCTGACCAAATTAAAGCCCCACTGCAAGAACCTTCTCCAGGTTTTAACAGAAACCTTGCCGGATGCCCGCATCCTGTACGCGCCCGGCTATTACAAGGCAGGCGGGGATGAAAGCCTGTTCCCGGAAGCGCTGGAAATCGCCGGGCAGGCCGACGTGATTCTTTTGACCCTGGGCGGCAAGAACGGCTCCGGCTCCATCGCCACCATGGGCGAGGGCGTGGACGGCACCAACATCAACCTGCCCGCCTGCCAGGATGCCTTCATCCGGGAAGCGAAGAAACTGGGCAAACCCTTAATTGGCCTGCACTTTGACGGACGGCCCATCTCCAGCGACGCCGCGGACGAATGTTTGAACGCCATCCTGGAATGCTGGAACCCGGCGGCCTATGCGGCGGAAGCCGTCACCGATGCGCTGCTTGGCAAACTGAACCCCTCCGGCAAGATGCCCCTGTCCACCGCCCGGAGCGCTGGCCAGATTCCCGTCTATTACAATCATCCCAACGGCTCCATGTGGACCCAGGCCCCCAGCATCGGCTTTACGGATTACGTGGACTGCCCCCACCGGCCCCGCTACTGCTTCGGCCACGGGCTGAGCTATACCGAATTTGAATACAGCAATTTGACCCTGGACAAAAAAGAAACCAAGCCCTTTGAAGCAGTGAATATCTCTTTGAAGGTAAAGAACACCGGCGCCTGCGCCGGGACAGAAATCGTGCAGCTGTATATCAAGGACATCCACGCCTCCATGACCCGGCCTTATAAAGAATTGCAGGGTTTTGCTCGGGTAGAATTGCAGCCCGGTGAAGACAAAGAAGTAATCTTTTCCCTGCAGCCCAGCCAGACGGCCTTCCTGGATGAGGACATGCGCTGGAAGATCGAAAAGGGCGAATTTGAAGTGCAAATCGGTTCTTCCTCCGAGGATATCCGGCTGAAAGATTCTTTCCATGTAACAGAAAACGCTTGGTTGGTTGGTAAAACCCGCGCGTTCTACGCCTTGGGAAGCATTCAGAAAACGAAAGGATTGTAATAAAATGCGTGCAATGAAAATCAATCGGGAATGGGATTTCGGCCTGGGTCCGGTGGACCTGGGAAAACGCCTGCGGGGAATTTTCGGGGACAGGAAGGTCAATCTGCCCCATGATTACATGGTCGAGAGCGACGTGTACGAAGGCGCGCCCTCCGGCCCGGCCAGCGGCTATTACAACGCGGGCGTGGCCCATTACGCCAAAGAGCTCGACATTCCGGCAAATTGGGAAAACGATCAGGTTTTCCTGCGTCTGGACGGGGCCATGATGAACGCCACCGTGGAGGTCAACGGCAATCTGGCCTGCTTGCAGCATTACGGCTACGCGCCCTTTGAAACGGACATTACCCATTTGGTGTACCCGGGGCAGAAGAACCGCATCGTCATCACCGTGAACCCCAGCATGCAGCCCAACTCCCGCTGGTTCTCCGGCGCGGGCCTGTTCCGGGGCGTCGAATTGGTCCACACGCCCAAGCTGCATGTAGCCTTCGGCGGGCTAGCCGGGTATACGAAAAAGATCGAATACAAGGCCGACGGCACGCCGGAGACCGCTTATCTCCAGGTGTCCGCTGAAATCAAAAACGAATACGCGGAAAACCGGCTGGCCGAAGTGACCTTCGCCCTGATCGACGACAAGACAGGAGAGACGGTCAAAACCAGCAAGACCCTGGCCCAGGTGCAGGCCATGAGCGTCGGTACCGCCTATATGACCCTGACTGTGGATGCGCCCCGGCTCTGGGACGCGGAATGCCCGAACCTGTACCGCCTGCAGGCCACCGTCAAGGACGCGGGCACCTTTAAGACTCACATGATCGAGAACAACCAGCCCACCGAAGATACCGACTGCGTTCTCTTTGGCATCCGTACCATTGAAGCGGACGTGAAGCACGGCCTGCGCATCAACGGCAAATCCGTCAAATTAAAGGGCGGCTGCCTGCATCACGACAACGGCCCCATCGGCACCGTGAGCGTCTATGACGCCGAAGCCCGGAAGGTGCGCAAGCTCAAGGAAGTGGGCTTCAACGCCATCCGCACCACCCACAACCCGCCCTCCTCTGCCCTGATCGAAGCCTGCGACCGGCTGGGCATGTACATCTTTGACGAAGCCTTTGACGCCTGGGGCATGGGCAAACAGCCCGGCGATTACAACCAGTATTTCGACACCGACTGGGAAAAGGAACTGACCGCCTTTGTGAAGCTCGACCGCTGCCATCCCTGCGTGACGCTCTGGTCCACCGGCAACGAGATCACTGAGCGCGGCGGCCTGAACGACGGCTATGTGTTGGCGGCAAAGCTGGCCGAAACCATCCGTTCTCTCGATCCCAGCAGGCCCATCTCCAACGGCATCTGCTCCTTCTGGAACGGGCTGGATGATTTCATCATGGCCGAGCAGATGAAAAAGCGGATGGAAGGGCTTTCCGGCGGCCTGCAGAATGCCGACATCGGCGGCAAGAAGGACCTGCTCTGGGAACAGTACACCGAGGGCTACGCCAACGGGCTGGACGTGGTGG
>CAMOUF010000193.1 GCA_946626395.1 uncultured Clostridia bacterium | reverse complement strand
CCGTACCCAACGCCCAGGAATTCTTCAAAAGCAAAATAGGGAACGTCGTTGCTTGGATTGGCCGCGGCAGACATGCGGTCTCTTTCCGCGGACGCATCGGACAAATCGACCACGCCGTAGTAATCCACCACGCCCTGCACAGCGCTGGACTGATCCAGGTGATCGCCTTGGTCCAATTCCTTTTGATCGCCCGTCACGCCAAGCAAGGTGGCCATGGTACCGCCTGCCGATTCACCCATGGCGTAAATCCGGCCCGGGTCAACGCAGAATTCTTTTGCATGCGCTCGCAGGAAACGCACAGCGGATTTCACGTCGATCAATTGCGCGGGAAAGATGGCTTCGTTGCTGGTGCGGTATTCGATGCTGGCCACCACATAGCCCGCCCTGGCAAAGCGCATCATTTCCGGCAGCCAAACAGACCGGTTCACTACGCGATAGGCACCGCCGCAAATCCACACGATAGCGGGGCAGGCGGGATGCTTCGGGTTCTTGGGCACGATCAGATCCATTTTCAAATCCCGGCGGGAAGCGTCGTACCAGCAGGGCACGTTGGAAAAGGAAACATTGGGAATCAGAGACAGAACTTCTCTTTTTCTTTCCACACATAGCTGCTTTCGCATGGGTCCATCCATCCTCCGTTTTCAGGCGCAAAAGAATTTTGCGACATAAGTTTATCATTCCTGGACGAAATGCACGTCGGCCTCCAAGGTATCCCGCACGTTTCCGCCGATATGGATTTCGATGAGGCCCTCGTCAATGACGAAGTTCATATCCTGATCATAGTATCCCAGGGCCGCTTTGGGAATGTGGAAAGCAATACGCTTGCTTTCCCCGGGCTGGAGGGTGACTTTCTCAAAATCCGCCAGCTTTCTTACTGGGCGTACGCGCTGGGCCACGGGATCCCGGAAATAGCATTGCACGATTTCGTCCCCGGCCACGTCGCCGGTATTCTGCACGGTGATTTCCGCGTGGATGCCCTCCTCCGTTTGCGCGGCGGAAATATCGCTGTATCATGCTTTTTTTCTGGGGGGGGGGAACCTTTCTTTGAAGGTTAAAGAGATGTTTCCCCAGTTCCTCTTCCGAGAAAACCCAATAGTGGTACTTTTCCCAGGTCCACCGGACCCAGGCCGAAATCCCAATCCTGATTGATCTTCATGCTCGCATGGCTTACGTCCTCCTTACTTCTCTGTCCAGAAGGTATATTTGCCGGGCTTCACCCAGGTTTCTTTCCCGTTCAGGCAGACTTTTGTATGCACCGGCGTTTCCAGTTCATAACGAATCCCGTCTTCCTGACATACCCACAGGGCGCTGACCGTGCCGTGGCGGGGGTCCAGTTTGGCCTGCAGCCAGCCAAGGCGCGCGTCGGGATGGGGCGCATAAATCAATTCCTCAAAGCCGGGCTTGTCCTCAGCGTGCTGAATCCCCGCCGCCTGCTCGAACACCCAGTCCGCCACTGCGCCGTAGGAATAATGGTTGAAGGAGTTCATGTCCCTGCTCCAGAAGGAGCCGTCGGGCTTGATGCCGTCCCAGTGCTCCCAGATGGTGGTGGCCCCTTTGGTGACGGGGTACAGCCAGCCGGGATCCTCCCGCCGCAGCACCAGCGACCAGGCCAAATCCGCGTGGCCGTAATTGCTCAGCACATGCAGGATGTAGGGGGTGCCAACAAAACCGGTGCGCAGCTGCACACCGTCCGCCTTGACCATGTTGGCCAGGGCGTCGGCGGTCTTTTGTATATTTTCCGCCAGGCCAAAATGTACAGCCAGCACGTGTTCGGTCTGGGTTTTGTATTCGGGGAAGGTCTTGCGGAAAGTGTTTACGATATCCCCATGCAGCTTTTCATAAGCGGAAACATCCTTGCCAAGCAGTTTGCCCGCCTTCACCACCAGTTCGGTGGAATGGGCATAGAACGCGCTGGCAATGAAATCCTCCCGGGTGCTGCCCTTATAGCTGCCGTCAGGCGCGTCCAGGCCCAGCCAATCGCCAAAGTGAAAATGGTCGATCCACAGGTTGGGCGTTTTCGTCACCGAACCAATGAAGTCCACCCATTTTTTCATGCTCTCGAACTGGTCTTCCAGCACGGCCTTGTCGCCGTAGGTCTGGTATACCTGCCAGGGGCAGATGGCGGCCGCGTCGCCCCAGGCGGCGCTGCTGGGCCCTTCGGGCATCAGATCGGGGATTACCTGGCCCACTTCGCCGCTTTCCCGCTGGTCGGCGGCCATGTCGTGGAGCCACTTTTTGAAGAAGCGCTCGGTATCAAAAAGGTAGCTGGCGGTTTTAATGAACACTTGTGCGTCCCCCGTCCAGCCCAGCCGCTCATCCCGCTGGGGGCAGTCGGTGGGCACGTCCAGGAAGTTGCCCCGCTGGCCCCACACGATGTTGGAAAACAGCTGGTTCAGTTCGGCGTTGCCCGATTTCAGCCAGCCGGTACGCTTCATATGGGAATGCACCGCAATGGCAGTGAAGCTTTCCGGCTTAGCTTCTCCGGGCCAGGACAAAAGCCGGATATACCGGAAGCCAAAGAAGGTGAGCTGAGGATGCCAGGTTTGCTGCCCGTCCCGGCAGATATACTTTGCCTGGGCCTTCGCGCCGCGGTAGTTTTCGTTATACCAGTTGCCGTTCTTGTCCTGCACCTCGGCATGATCAAACAGCACTTCATCCCCGGCATGGGCATTCAGCGTGATTTCCACATAGCCCGTGACCTCCTGGCCGAAGTCCACCACAGTGTCGCCCTGGGGGGTTTTGAAAATGCGTTTCGCGGCGATGCGCTCTGTCTCCCGGATTTCTTCGCCCTCCTGGGGGAGCAGGATATCCTTGCTCCATGCCAGCGTCTTTACCGGCTGCCAATCCTCCAGTGTGATGCGGGCGTCGCAGGTTTCGCCGTCATAGATTTCGCTGAACAGAATCCGGCTTTCCGCCCACTGCCAGGTTTCATCAGTGCGGACGGTTTCTTCTGATCCGTCGGCATAACAAATATGCAGGGAAGCAATCAGCCCGCAGGGCTGAGCCATCCGCCGCAGCTTGTCCTCGCTGTTCAGCCAGCCGGGCATGGGCGAGCGGAACCAGCCCCGGCCCACGGTGACCTGCAGGTCGTTTTCTGTTTGCAGCAGCGCCGTCACGTCATAGGTCTGTACCTGGAGGCGGTGATCATAGCTGGTCCAGCCGGGGGCCAGCACGTAGTCGCCCACCCGCTGGCCGTTGATCTGGGCTTCGTAAACGCCTAACGTGGTGATTTTTAGTTCTGCTTTTGCGATGGTTTTGGGGGATGTCCACTGCCTGCGGAATACAGGGCAAACGTCGCCTGTATCCTGGGATACCGTGATCCAATTGCTTCTTTTGATTTCCAAGAGTCCTTCCTCCCTTACTCGATGCGGCCCGGCGCATAGAACGTCCGGGCCTTGCCTGCAAGATAAGCATTCTCCATCATGGTGAAGGAATCCTGCAAGCGAATGTCTTCGGCGGAAGAAACGATTTCCGTTCCGGCATATTTCCCGGTGTTCCTGAGCTTTAAAGAAATATTCACTTTTTAAAGGGCTTGGTTTCTTTCTTGTCCAGTTTTAAATCCCTGTATTCAAAGGATGTATCGCTCAGGCCGTGGCCGAAGCGGCAGCGGGGTCGGTGGGGCTGCTTCGCCCTCAGCCGCGCTCGTCTGGGTGATGCGGCCGGGCCAGCCTCTCTTTGCTCTTCCTCCGCACAGTTTTAATGATACATGCAGGTATGAGTATCAGACACCCGAGAACAAGTCCGATCAAAAGAATAAGCGGCAGGATGATTTCTGCGACGGACTGTCCTATGCAGGGAATCGGGACAGGAACAATGTCCTACTCAACGATCCAACCGTCTCCGGTGATTTTTGCAGGAATTGCATAGCCGCTGCCAATATCATGCATTCGGATACGCGATTCCTCTTCAGGGGACAAATGATTGTATTCTTCTTCATTCCATACAGCGATTTCCCGCATGACATGCCAGACGGAATCCGAAGCAGGGATGTTTCCTCCCACGCGGCGCCGATTGGAGTCAAACTCAATCCAATCCGTCAAACCCCAAATATCCTCATCGCTCCAATGCCCATTATACCATATATCCTTTGAGGGGTTGTACCATGAAAAACCGCAGATCAGCGTATGACCGTCCTTTTCATACCATCGCAAATTCCCGTTATAGCTGTCACTCCCGGCACATCTTCCCCAGATGGCTTCCACTTGCTCCATGGACATACCCGAATGAAGCGCTGGGAGGGTTTCATCCTCCGCCCACGCATTCGCCGGAACCAGACACAGAACCATTATCCAAACCAGCATCAGACGTTTCATAAAATTTTTTCTCCCCCTCTTGATTTTTTTGTAATTGTTCGCTGTTCCGTATTTCTTCGTCCTGCTTTTTGGTATGATAAGTGGACCGCATCATTCCCCTCAATTTGAGAACGGAACACATTTTGCCATGATTTGCCCGCCTGCCAATAGGCGCAGATGTTTTTTTATCTGTTCCCCCGCGTAACCGTTCAAATCCTCCATGTCAAAGCCGTATGCCTGTACCCACGCCAGCCCCTGGATTTCTTCGATGAATTCTGCCTTATGGGCGTTGATCCACAGGTCGGCTTTTTCCACATACGCCTGTACCTCCCGTCAGTTTTCGGCAATCCTTTTTCTGCGCGCTTCCGCCCCGGCGCGCCATTTGCCGCTGCGCCAGCGGCGCAGCAGGATCAGGCCCCGCGTCATTTCATCCAGGGCGAAGGCCAGCCACACGCCGTACAAGCCCCAGCCAAACATGATGCCAAACAGATACGCCCCGCCCACGGACACGATCCATCCGCTCAGCTGGTTCACGATCATCTGATAGGTCACATCGCCGGTGGCCTGCAATGCGCTGGCAACGGTGTTGTTCAGCGACCGTCCGATTTCCACCGCCAAATCAAGAATGAAAATCATCCCGCCTACCCGCAGGATGGTTTCGTTGTCAGTAAATATCCTCAGCAGCGGATACCGCAGCAGGATGAAAAGCAGCGAAAAAGCGATATTGGAGATCAGCCCGATCTTCGTCACCAGGGCGCGGACAACATTCGCTTCCTCATACTCTCCCGCGCCGATCTTGTACCCGATAAGAATGGAGCTGGCGCTGCCAAAGGCCATGCCCACCAGGGCGACATAATGCACGATATTGTTGACATACACCTTGGTGGCCACCATCGTTTCTCCCAGGATGGTGATGATGGCGGTGGAAATGATCTGGCTGACAGAATAAGCGATGTTGTTGAACCCGCCCGGAATGCCGATGGAGAGAGAAAGGCGGATATCCTCTTTGGGGAAGGGGACGAGCGACCGAAAGGAAAAACGCACCCCGGCCCGATGAACGATCGCCAGGGAGATCGTCATGCCTGTCACGCGGCTAAGCACCGTGGCCAGAGCCACGCCGTCCAGCGGGTCTATCCCCAGGGCCGCGTGATGGAACACGGCCAGATAGTTGCCCACGATGTTCACCAGGTTTTCCGCCAGGTTGATGATCAGCGGCGCGTTGGGGTGGCCCATGGAGCGGCACAGGCTGGCCGATACGATTTCCACGCATTGGAAAATCATCATGCCGCCCACAATGTTCATATAGCGGCAGGCATAGCCGGTGGAGGCGGGCTCCATCCGCATGATGAAAAGCAAGGAATTGGACCCGAACAGAAACAGCAGCCCGAAAACCATGCCCAGCAGCATATTGGCCGCCAGCGCAATGGAGGACAGCTTGACCACGCGCCTGTAATTCTTCATGCCGATGGCCTGATTGATGCAGACAATGGAGCCGCCCGCCAGGGATGACGCGATGATCTGGCACAGGATAATGTATTGGTTGGCTACGCTGACCGCGCTGACCACGCTGTCCGACAGCCGGGACAGAAACGCCACGTCGATCAGCCCGACGGTGGAGCGCAGGATGCTTTCCAGCAGAATCGGCAGGGCCAGCTGCCCCAGGCCAATGTATTCCGGCCCAAGCGCTTTTTGTTCCTTGGAAGCCCATAGATACTTTTGCATATCGGTCGTACTCTCTCTTTCCCAGTAAAAAAGAATCCGGACACATCATATATCAAACGCGGCCCTTCGTCAATCACCTGGGAGAGGATAATCAAAGTCACTTTTTTTCCGGATACGCAACGAATACAAGCATGTTTTCGTTCCTTGTTTGTAACAGCGGAAGCCAACAAACATGTTATAACATGATTCCAATCCGCAATAGGTTTTCTTGGAAAAACAACCTTTAAACCAATCCTGGTAATAGGAAGAATGCTTGCCTATTTTGTGATGAAAGTATATAATAGAGCGGAACACAGGTTGGAGGTGTTTAACAGAGATTTCCATTCCCTTTGAATATGCGTTCTTATGGCCATACCATGGAAGCCGACTGGCTTTTGAGGGACGCTGTATCGGGATATGCGTCCGGACTTGGGGCGAAGAGCTCGCAAACCCGTATTCACTGGGCCTGAACTGAAAAACGAATGGGTGAATGGGGAAACAAACGAAATAATAGGAGACAGAATACGATGAAAAGCCGCAGCTTTCAATCCCTGATGGAAGCCTATGAGCGGGTGGTCAGCCGCCCGAACCCAGTGGACGAGCATTTCTATAACGGCATTTTTTCCCGCTATCGCAATCCTGTCCTGACCCGGGAGCATATTCCGCCATTCTGGATGTATGACGCGGACCCGGCTGCCAACCCTTACATGATGCAGCGCCTGGGGGTCAACGCCACGCTGAACAGCGGGGCCATCAAGCTGAACGGGAAATACTGCCTGGTGGTTCGGGTGGAAGGCATGGACCGCAAGAGCTTTTTCGCCGTGGCGGAAAGCGACCGGCCCACGGAGGGCTTCCGCTTCCGGGACCGGCCCATCCTGCTGCCCGACACGGAGGAGGAAACCAACGTCTATGACATGCGGCTGACGCGGCACGAGGACGGATGGATCTACGGCGTCTTCTGCTCCGAGAGCAAGGATCCGAAGAACCCGGATCTTTCCGCGGCGGTGGCCGCGGCGGGCATCGTGCGCACGAAGGATCTTGAAACCTGGGAGCGGCTGCCGAACCTGAAGACCCTGCGGTCTCCCCAGCAGCGGAACGTGGTGCTG
>CAMOUF010000192.1 GCA_946626395.1 uncultured Clostridia bacterium | reverse complement strand
CTGATCAATTTGCTGGCCGGCACCCAGATTGACTTCCTGACGGAAGCGGGCGCTTTCCGCACCATCTATGTGGCCAGCGGCATCTGGCAGGAAGCGGGCTGGGGCACCATCATCTACCTGGCCACCCTTTCCAGCGTTGACGCTTCGCTGTATGAAGCGGCCAAGGTGGACGGCGCTTCCGTGTTCCAGCGCATTCTGCACATCGACATTCCCTGCCTGCTGCCCATGATCATCCTGCAGCTCATCATGAGCGCTTCCGGCATTATGAACGTTGGCTTTGAAAAAGCGTATCTGCTCCAGACGGACCTGAACCGCGCCACCAGCGACATCATCGCCATTTACGTGTATGAGCAGGGCATCGTCAGCGCCCGGTATGAGCTGGGTACCGCCGTGGGCCTGTTCAATACAGCCATCAACATCGTGCTGCTCGTGGTCGTCAACCAGATTGCCAAGAAGTTTGGCGACGTCAACTTTGTGTGAGAAGGGAGGGGGAAAAGATATGTCTGTTATTTCCAAGAGAAAGCAGGGCGAGCTGGGCGGCCTCAGCGACCGTACCAGCGATATCATCCTGATCGTTTTTTCCCTGATCATCCTTTTGATCGTTGCCTATCCGCTGTATTACGTGCTGGTTGCGTCCTTTTCCGATCCTTACGATGTATACGCCGGAAAAACGTTCCTGGTGCCAAGCCAGTTTACGTTTGACGGCTATAAAGCGGTGTTCGCCGAGCCCAATATCGTGCGCGGCTATGGCAACAGCATCCTGTATACCATCCTGGGCACCATCTACTCTGTGGCGCTGATTTACCTGGTGGGCTATCCGCTGAGCGTTCCGGATCTGCCCTTCAAGAAAGTCATCAGCATCTTCTTCATCATCACCATGTACTTTGGCGGCGGCCTGATTCCCACCTACCTGATCGTGCAGAAAACCGGCATCATGCAGACCATCTGGGCCATGTTCCTGCCCGGCGGCGTGGCGGTGAGCAACGCGATCATCGCCAGGAATTATTTTGAAAACAGCATTCCCGGCGCGCTGAAGGAAGCCGCCAGCATCGACGGCGCGTCCCACTTCCGCATCTTCTTCTCCATGATCATTCCCCTGTCCACGCCCATCCTGTCCGTCATGGTGATCTTCTCCATGGTGGCCTACTGGAACGAATGGTTCACCGCCCTGATTTACCTGACCAACGAGCAGGCGCCCCTGCCCCTGGTGCTGCGCAATATCCTGATCAAGTCCTCCGCTTCGGCCAACCAGGCCAGCATGATTTCCGGCGGTTACGCGGAGCTGAACAAGATGACCGAAATGATCAAGTTCGCTTCCATCATCGTGGCGGCCGCGCCCATGCTGATCGCCTATCCCTTCGTGCAGAAGTACTTCGAGAAGGGCCTCATGGCAGGCGCTGTGAAGGGTTAAAGTCATTCGTCAGTAATAACTGAAAACTATTAACTCCTCACTCCTAACTCCTCACTCTTAACTCGTCCCCTCGTTCCCAAGCGCCCAATGGCGCTTCAGCAATTATCAACTATCAAAAAGGAGGATTTTCATGAAAAAGGTCGTATCTCTCATTCTGGCTGCCATCATGCTGATGAGCCTCAGCTCCTTCGCTTCCGCGGAACAGACCGAATTCAACGTCCTGAGCGGCATCTCCGCTCTGTCCGGCGGCTATGACAAGAACGAAGTGCTCAACGCCATGCAGGAGCAGGCGGGCATCAAGATCACCTGGGACACCTGGTCTGACAGCCTGGGCGAAGTAGTCGGCACCCGTATCAGCGGCAACGCTGCCAGCAAGAACCCCATCGACGCCTTCCAAGCCTGCGGCTTCAGCAACTTCGACCTGATGCGCTATGGCTCTGCCGGCACCTTCATTGACCTGACCCCCTACATCACCCCTGAAGTGATGCCCCACCTGGCCGCGATTCTGGAAGCGCATCCCGAAATCAAGGCCGCCATCACCATGAGCGACGGCAAGATCTACGGTCTGCCCGCTGGCGAGCAGATGGGCACCGCCGGTATCGGCCGGGAAAAGGATTACTCCATCTTCTCCGTGCCCCAGTTCGCCATGATCAACAAGGTGTGGCTGGATGACCTGGGCCTGAACATGCCCACCACCCTGGATGAACTGCACGACGTGCTGGTCGCTTTCAAAGAAAACGATATGGCCGCCAAGATCTACGGCAACGAAGCGGGCTCCACCATCCCCATGAGCACCGGTTTTGACGAATGGTGCTGGGGCCAGAACGTGTTCTATGCCGGCTTTGGCTTCACCAACTGGCCCAACGACGTTTGCATGGACCTGACCGTGAACAAGGACGGCGTGGTCAACTTCGTTTCCGACGATGACAATTACCGCGCTGCCGTGACCTACTTCCATAACTGGTATGCCGACGGCCTGATGGATCTGGAAATGTTCTCCCAGGATACCAACCAGCTGATCGCCAAGTGCACCAGCGGCCGCGTGGGCGTGGCTACCTGGTGGGAAATCAACGAAATCATGGGCCCGCACGCCGCTGACTATGTGTATCTGCCCATCCTCAACGGCCCCGACGGCACCAGCAACGTCACCCTGCGCACCGGCGGCGCCATCAACGCTGGCCAGCTGTCCATCACCGCTCAATGCAAAGACCCCGCCAAGCTGCTTTCCTTCTATGACCTGTGGTACATCGGCGAAAACGTGATGCAGCTGCAGTACGGCCCCATCGGCGTGTTCTTCACCGAAAAGAATGAAAAAGGCCAGTGGCAGTCCATCACCGACGAAGAAGCCCGCGCCAAGTTCAACAAGTCCTCCGGCGAACTCAAGAGCCAGAGCGAAGTGGCCGGCCCGAAGCTGATCCTCTCCCAGTACTACAACGATGTTTGGGAAATGGAAGCCCGCGCTCAGGAACGCCTGGCGGACACCTATGACTACTGGTTCACCTTCGTCAAGGACTTCTCCTTCTATCCCCAGGACTGCGTGTTCACCGAAGCGGAACTGGACGACATCGACTTCTACCGCGGAGACTTTGAGAGCGCCGTGAAAGAACAGGAAGCCCTGTGGCTCAAGAACGGCGGCCCCACTGACGCCGAATGGGAAGCTTACAAGGCCACCCTGGAACGCTGCGGCATGAGCACCCTGCTGGATATCTACCAGACCGTGTACGACCGCTACGTGGCCGCGAAGTAATTTACTAAAATATCCTATCGCACCGGAGACCGGTTCACCGGTCTCCGGTTTTCCAAAAATACCGTGCAGGAGGTTTCTATGAGTAAGAATCCAACGCCCCTGGACAGGGTGAGAGAATTTGAGCGGGAGCAGGCGATGAAGGTATCGGCAGATGAACGCCCATTATTCCATCTGACCCCGCTGGTCGGCTGGATGAACGACCCCAACGGCTTTTGCTGGTACAAGGGACAGTTTCACCTGTTTTATCAGTATCATCCTTTTTCCCGGCAATGGGGGCCCATGCACTGGGGCCACGCCGTGAGCGAAAACCTTTTGCATTGGACGTATATGCCCTGCGCCCTGGCCCCGGACACTGCGGCGGACGCGGGCGGCTGCTTTTCCGGCAGCGCCGTGGAAACGCCGGAGGGCAAATTGCTTTTGTGCTACACCGGCGTGCAGCCCGCGGGCACCTTCCGCCGGGAAACCCAGGCCCAGTGCGTGGCGGTGGGAGATGGCACAGACTTTGAAAAATCCCTGCTCAATCCCGTGGTGCGCCATGCTCATTTGCCCCAAGGGTACAGCGCCTTTGATTTCAGGGACCCCAAAATCTGGCGGGAAGACGGCCGGTATTACATGGTGGCCGCCAACAGGCACGAGGAAAGGCAGGGGGCCATCCTGCTGCTGGAAAGCCCCGACGGGCTGGACTGGCGCTTCGTGACAGAATTGGACGCCAGCGATAACCAGTATGGGCGGATGTGGGAATGCCCCGATTTCTTTGAATTGGACGGCAAGCAGGTGCTGCTGGTCAGCCCCCAGGAAATGCACGCCCGGGAGGAATTTCACGCGGGCTACGGCACCGTGGCCATTCTGGGGCGGTATGATAAAAAAGAACACTGCTTTGTACGGGAGAGCGTTCAGCCGGTGGATCATGGCCTGACCTTCTATGCCTCCCAAACCACCCTGGCCCCCGACGGGCGGCGCATCCTGATCGGCTGGATGGATAACTGGGAAACCTGCAAGGAAGCGCCCCGCCGCCATCCCTGGTACGCGCAGATGAGCGTGCCCCGGGAAGTTTTCCTGAAAAATGGGCGGATGTGCCAGCGTCCTGTCCGGGAAATAGAAGGGCTGTGGCAGGATACCGTGCGCCATGACCGGGTCAGCGTATACGAAGAAGCATCCCTGCCCGGCGTCCAGGGCAGAATGCTGGATCTGGCCGTGACCCTGCACGCTCAGGACAGCGCCTGCCGCCGGTTCACCCTGCATGTGGCCCAGGACGAAAGCCATTATGTGGAAATCCGCTGCGATCTGGCCCGGGGCGAATTGGTGTTTGACCGCAGCCACGGCGGCTCCCACCGGGATATTGCCCATACCCGCCATGTGAAGGCCGAGGTGCAAAATGGCGTTCTGACCTTGCGACTGCTGCTGGATAAGGAAAGCGTGGAGCTGTTCATCAATGGCGGAGAGCGGGTGGTCACATCCCTGATCCCCACTCCCCTGAACGCGGAGGGCATCACCTTCGCCGCCGACGCGCCGCTGCCCGTATCCGTGGAGGCCCATCATTTGAAATAATCAAACCGGCTTTCATTTGATTTTATCAGGAGGGAAACAACAGATGAAGAAACAATTATTGCTTGCACTGCTTGCATTTGCGCTGCTGCTTCCCTCCGCCTGTGGGGAAGCGGCGGCCCAGGATTCCGCGCTGCTGTACCTGGCCTTTGACGAAGGAACGGGCGCAAGTGTCCACGACATAAGCGGACACCTCAGCGACGGAAATATCCAATATCAATACCTGACCCCCGCCTATACCGAAAGCATGGATCCACAGTGGCGGGAAAGCGGCGTGGCGGGCGGCTCCCTGCTGTTTGACGGCGCGTCCACCTGCGTGGCCTATCCGCCGGAAGAAATCACCGTATCCGGCCCGGCGCTGACCATCAGCGTGTGGGTAGCGCCCCGGGGGTTTGAATGGGATGATCCCAACGCCGCCGCTTCCGGAAGCGCCCATCTGACCGCCATCATCGGCCAGTATTACAAGCCGGAAAAGCAGGGCTTCCTGCTGGGGTATCAGCGGTTCGGCCGGCTGTGCTTCGAGGCAGGCACGGGGGAAGAATGGTTTACCCTGTGGGCGGATGAGGCGCGGCTTCAGCGCGGTGAATGGAACCATGTGGCGGCGGTGTTCGACGGCGCCGCGGGAGAAATGGCCCTGTATCTCAACGGGGAAAAAGCCGCTTCCGCGCCTGTGCCGCCCGGGTCCGTGATGGAGCCCGCGGCGACGGATGCGCTGCTGATTGGCAAAAACGCTTATGGCGAGAAGATCGCCGCCGGAAACTATCAAATGTTCGCAGGGCTTATGGACGAGCTTTGCCTGTACGGCGCCGCGCTGTCCCAAACGGAAATCGCGGAGCTGGCGGACAGGGCTCCCCAGTCGATTCCTTACGCTGAAATTGGCCTGGAAAATATCCTGACCGGAGATATTTATAAAACCCAATATCACGGCGGGCCTTACCAGCACTGGATGAACGAGCCCCACGCGCCGGTGTATTACAACGGCCTGTATCACCTGTTCTTCCAGAGCAATGCCATCGGCACCTATTGGCGGAATATTTCCTGGGGCCACCTGGTCAGCGAGGATACAGTGCACTGGCGGCAGATCCAGGACGCCATCGTGCCAACGGAAAACAGCGTCGTTCCCGACGGCGTGTGGTCCGGCGGCGCGGCGATGGACAAAAACGGCGTGCCCATTCTGTTCTTTACCGCGGGCAACGACAGCTTCCGAAACGCTGGCCTGATTTCCAACCAGAATATCGGCGCGGCTTACCCCGCCGATCTGAACGACCCCGAGCTGACGGAATGGGTCATTTGCGATGAACTGGCCATCGCTCAGCAGCCTGGCCAGGGCAGGGCGGGAGAATTCCGGGATTCCCATATCTGGAAAGAGGGCGATGCCTGGTACATGCTGGTCTGCTCCGGCACGGAGGCGGGGGGCGGCACGGCACTGCTGTATACCACCGACCGGCTGGAGGTGCTGCCCAATGGCGGCATCGACATGGATTGGCGGTACAAGGGCCCCGTTTATGAAATGGAAAACCAGTCGGTGGTGTATGGCACCAGCTGGGAACTGCCCATCCTGCTGCCACTGAAAAATCAAGCGGGCAACATCACCCGCTATGCCTTCTTCATTTCCCCCGCCCCCGCCAACATTGCCGACAACAAGGTGTATTATTTCCTGGGCGACTTTGACAGGGAAACGGGCCGGTTCACCCCGGACGCGGACTTTGCCCTGCCCAAGCTGCTGGACTACGGCGGCAATGTGTTCACCGGCCCCAGCGTCTTTACCGACCCGGTGACCGGCAGGGTGTGCATGTTCTCCATCATGCAGGATCAGCGCCCCGGCCCGGAACAGGCCGCGGCCGGATGGGCCCATTCCGTGGGCCTGACCCGCAATATTTTCCTGAGCGACGATGGCCGCAGCGTGTGCATCGCGCCCGATGAGCGGGTGTACAGCCTGCTGGATGAGCAGCTGCTGTCTCTGAAAGACGCGACCCTGGACGAAGCCAATGAAGCCCTTTCCCGGGTGAAGGGGGATCTAATGTATATCAAAGCGGTGCTTGCCCCCCAGGATCAGGGGAATTTCGGCCTCACCTGTAAATCCCAGGGCCGGAGAAACGCCACCACCTTTACCTATTACACGGAAAAGGGAACCATGGACGGCTTTACCAGAAACCGGGCAAAGGACGCCAAGGCCACCGTGGTGGAGGGGGAAGTGCCCCTCAAGGACGGAATGCTCACCATGGAAATCTTTATCGACCGTTCCCTGGTAGAGGGCTTCTTCAATGCCGATAAGGCCATCAGCGTCCGTTCCTACGCCGATCCGTCCGCTCAGGAAATCATGCTGTTTGCCGAGGGGGACCTAAGGGTGATTCAGCTGGAAGTGGATACTGTCTCATCCATTTATCAGTAGGCTTTCCGCCTTTGGGGCTGTTCTGCGGCCAGGGCGAATTTGGCTCAATGCAAAAGTTTGTGGGGGGAACCTCTCTTTGGATGCCAAAGAGAGG
Source organism: uncultured Clostridia bacterium (assembly GCA_946626395.1). Classification (GTDB taxonomy): domain Bacteria; phylum Bacillota; class Clostridia; order Christensenellales; family Aristaeellaceae; genus RUG563. The sequence goes on along the minus strand of CAMOUF010000192.1, from coordinate 15,475 downwards.
TTCCCCCCACAAACTTTTGCATTGAGCCACTTTTTTTGAGAGAGGGTGAGACAAAACCCGGCTCCGGATCGTGTATATAGGTGAAGGAGGTGAGGGGCCGTGGAGCAGGCGGATGCGCTCAGCGCTGTCCGGGAACAGCGGCTGAACCGATGGATCGAACACTATGCCGACGACGTGGTGAAGGTTTGCTTTCTTTCGCTCAATGACCGCGCCCAGGCCGAGGACGCCATGCAGGACACCTTTTTGAAGGCCTGGCGCTATATGCCCCATTACGAGCGCAGGCAGATCGAAAACGAGAAAGCGTGGCTCATGAAAATCGCCGTGAACGTGTGCCGGGATTACCGCCGCACGGGCTGGTTCCGCCATGTGGAAAAGCGGGCCAGCCTGGAGGAGCTGCCCCTTCGGGATCAGGCGGAGGAGGGCCGGGATCGGGAGCTGACCATGGATATCATGGCGCTGCCGATCAAGTATAAGCAGATCGTGGTGCTCTATTTTTATCAGGGCTTCACCTTGCGCGAAGCGGCGGAGGCCCTGGGCCTGTCTGCCGCCACGGCCCACCGGCGGCTGAAAAAGGCGGAAGAAATGCTGAAAGCCAGCCTGGAAGGAGGGGAGCGGAAATGACGGAAGAAATGAAAAAACAGCGGGTCCGGCAGGCGCTGGACCGGGAGCTTGCCTTTCTGAACACCACCCCCATGCAGCGCCAGCGGGTTTTCTCCGGGGCGGTGGGTGAAAGAAAAATGAATCAAAAGGGGCTGCGGCTGTCCTTCGGCCTGGTGCTGGCGCTGATCCTCACCGGCCTGACCCTCACTGCCTTCGCGGTGGGCCTGGCCCTGTCCCAGTATTACGCCAAAGTGGCGGAAATGGACGCGGACGGCGCACTGATCCGGTGGGAGCTAAAGGACAAAATCGAGTTTGTGAACCTGATGCAATCGTCGGATTTTGACATGAACCAAGAGGATTTCGCCCGGGTGAACGATGAAACCCTGCCCCCGGAAGAGCGGGAGGCCGCCGCCGATAAAATCATTGACGACCGCTATGGCAAATTGATCCGGGAGCAGATCGGCGTGTGGGACGATATGGGCCTGGAGGTAGCCGTGGATTCCACCGGCATGGCCCCGGACGCCATGATCATCTTTAAGGAACATTACCTGACCGAGCACCCCCAGGGCCTGCACAGCATGGAGGACTGGATGGACTTTACCGACGCCCTGGGTTATTATCTCCGGGACGAATACGAACCCGCCTACGCCGCCGCCCGGGGAGAAAACCAGTACAGCGTTCAGGAAAAGCCCGTGGTGGATGAAGCCTACGCGGTGAGCATCCTCCGGGGCTACATGACGGAGGTGCTGGACTGGGACGCGGACGCCGTGGAGGAAATGGAGCCGGACATCCAATGGAACGGCAGCCTTCACGTTTGGCGCTTGTCCGGGGCGGTGCCCATGGCGTCCATGGAAAAAAGCCAATATCCCGTCACCAAAGGCAAAAATATTGAAATCACCTCCGACGGCCTGTGCCGCCTGACCCTGCTGGTGGACGACCGGGGTCACCACACCCGGGACACCCTGGACATGGAACAGTTTTACCGGGACTACTGGGAGGAACCGGAGCGGCTGGCCCGCTTGTCTCTCCCCCAGGGGCAGGACGTGGCCCGGGCGGCGGTACAGGAAAAATATGGGCTTTCCGACGCGGAGCTGAACCGGCTGTTCCTCTCTGCCGAATCCATCGGCGTGGGAGAAGAAAAGGGCGAGCTGTGGCGGATGCAGTATCACACCCATTACGCCTACAACCAGGAACCCATGTACGCCGCCCTGGTCAATATGCAGACCGGGCAGGCGGAAGCGGTTTACAGCTATCAGCTCAAGGACCTGCCCCCAGCCTGGACGGTGCTGGACTTTGCCGCCCGGAAGGAGCGTGAACAGGGCTGGTACAGCCAGTGGTCCCCGGCAGACAAAGAGGAGCTGGTCCGGCGCCTGGAGGAAGCGGGCCTGATGGACAAAGTCGCCGATGACCAGGAGCCCGACGGCGCTGTGGCCGCCGCCTTTGGGGCGAAGGGGTATCCATCGGCCCTGAACGTGACCGTTATGGCCCATGCCCTGCTGGGGCCGGAGGAAGCCTGGGACGAGGCTACGAGGGATCTTTACGGCTATCTCCGGAACAAGTATGCCATCCATTCCCAGGATGCCCTGTCCGGGCTGAACACCCAGGACCGGGAGGTGACGGGCGAAGCGGCGGCGGATATTGTGAAACGGGCAGCCTGCCGGGCCTGGGAAATGCCGGAGGGCAGCCTGGACGCCTGGGAAACCCGGTGGCAATTGCAGCAGGTCAGCTTTTTGAACCAGACCCGCATCTTTTACCAGGTCTTTCTGACCCGGCCCCGTGAGGACACGGCGGACACCTTTTCCGGCAAGCAATCCATGACCTACCGGGTGCTGCTGGACGGCACGGTGGCGGACGCCTCTTTGGCCCCGGGCTGGTACAGCCCCGCCCAGGACAGGGCGGTCACGGAGGAAAGAGCGCTCTACGACGGGGAAAGCTGGCAGCTGTTCAACCGGTATGCCCAGAAACATGGCCTGATGCTGGAATACCCGGATTTCTTCCATTGGCCGATGGAGCATAAGGCGTCCTGCGCGGAGGAGCTCCAGCCAATTTTAAGGCAAAAGGAGCTCACCGACCCGCGGCTGCTGGCCTTCCTGGCCCACGCATACGGGCTGCCGGGAAAGGACGATCTGAGCCTGGAAAACGCCCAGCGCATGGCGCGGGTCTATGCGAAAAAAGCCTTTGAATTAAACGATCAGGCCGAGCGCCTGATGCGCCCGGCCTGTGTGTTTTTTGACGTGACAAACCCGAAGCGGCCCTTCTGGAAATTCGCCTTTTCCTTTGAGCAGACCTGGGCGGAGGCCAGGGAAGCTGGGCTGAACGCGGAACTGTACTATGCCGTCACCCTGGACGCCCGCACCGGGGAATTCCTGGCCGCTTTTACCTACGGCCCCCAGGACGGCCAAACCGGCCTGGACGCCTGGCAGCGGTGGTTTTAAGTGAGAAGCTGAACACTTTCCGTTCTCCTATTGCCTATCACCTAATGCCTAATACCTATTGCCTAATGCCTGTTGCCTAATGCCTATTGCCTAACTACAAAGGAGGTCTTCCCATGAAAAAGCTCATCCTGATGCTGCTGCTTTTCTCTCTGATCTGCTCCTTCGCCTTAGGAGAGGAACGAATAAACCTGAGCACCGAGGGGTCGGATCAATTGTATTTCTGCGGGTTTCTGCCCGACGGGCGGCTGTTGTTTTCCGGCAGCGCGGCGGTGAAGGGAAACTACCACAAGGCCCATGCCCGGCTGCTGTGCCTGAACCCGGATCTGTCCGTCAGCTTTGATTATCGCAATCCCGCCAACGGCGAATGCAGGTATGCCCTGGCAGCCGTTCTGCCCGACGGCAGTATCGGGGCGGTGTTCCGCAATGATCCTTACCAGAATCCCGACGGCATGGAAATCCACCGGCTCAGCGCAGATGGGGAAAGGCTGGGCGAACCCATTGAGCTCACCTCCAGCGACAGCCTGATTGACGGCGTGACGCCACAGTGCGTCGCCATGACCATTTATCCGGCGGACGCGGAGGTGGGCCAGCGCTACTTCCTGGACTGGGAGGGCAATCTGCTGTTCCGTTTTTCCACCCGGGAATCCATCAGCGGCGGCTATCATATCCTGCCCGCCCCGGATGGGCTGATGCTCCTGGGCTCCACCCCCGAAAAGCCCACCCTGCCCAAGATCATGAAGGTGGACATGCATGGCAATACCCTGTGGGAAAACGTGCTGCCCGGCATGGTCAACGATGGCTTTGCCACCATGGAATGGCCCATCGCCACCTCCGACGGCGGTTTCCTGACCCTGATCATGGACCGGGGCGGGAACATCAACGAGGGCGTGGCGGGCATGCAATGGGGGTTTGCCCTGACCAAGTTTGATTCCCGGGGCCGGGTGGAATGGGAAAACCGCACCGCCCTCACCGACCCCACCCGCATGTGCAACAATCTGGTGGAATATGGGGATTATTATGTGATGGCCCTGCGGAACAACACCCTTCCCCGGGATGAAGTCAACCGGTTCTTCCTGTGGTTCGATCATGCCGGACAGCTTTTAGGAGAAACCTCCTTCGCCCTCGGAGAGGGAGAAATCAATTACGGCCTCCGCCTGGTGCCCGCCGCAAACGGCCTCTGGGCCCTCGCCGATATCCGGCAGGAAAAAGAAGAGTGGAACATCCTGGAGGAAATGGACACGCTGGACATGGTGCTCCTTCCCGTGCCCGAATTCACGGGGCAGTGACCCCGTCCGGCGGGCTTATTCCTTCCGGGAAAGGGGCTTTTCTTCCCCGCTGCCGGGGCTGATCACCAGCAGCAGCAAAGCCACATAGAACAGGAACATATAGACCACATGGATGATGGGGTCGCTCAGCAGCGTGGCATACAGACCCAGGAGAAAATCGGAGGTCAAAAACAGGAGGGCGCTGACCCGCGTCCGGATGGGCTGCTGCCTGCAGCTGAACACCATCAGCAGCAGCACCGGGGCGTAGACCGCCACCGCCCAGCCCACAGCGCCCTGGGTGCGGGCGTAGAACAGAACGATCATGGTGACCAGCGCGATGGACACCACGGCCCACTGGATCCATTTTCCCTTGGACATGGACGCTTTTTTCTGGAACTGCCAGGCCAGCACGGCATGGCACGCCAGGAAGAGGGCTGCTCCCGCAATGAAATGGAAGGAGATCACCGCATCAGCCAGCACGGCCAGCAGAATGGAAGGGAAGTAGGGATGCAGCCGCTTTCCTTCCTGTTTTTGCATTTGGAAGCACAGGAACAGGAAGCAAAGCCCCGTGACCGCTTTCCACACGATCCGCATCCATTCCTGATCCGCGAAGAACCAATAGGCGGCTTCCCCTTCCACCACTGCAATGCTCAAGAGGCACAGGGCGGCCCAGACAAAGAAGGAATACTGCTTATGCCTGGAGGGCTTCCGGGAAGCGATCAGGCAAAGGATCATGCCGATGATCAGCGCCGTCAGGCGCAAAGCACCGTCAGCGCCAGCCGCCAATTGAAGCCCAGGGAAATGATGCCCATAAATGCCGCCAGCTCCATGGCGCTGAAAGACATCTCCTTGAACCCCGGCAGGGGAAGCGATTCATGGTCCTTGCTTTGGAACGCCACGCCCGTTTCTCCGGCCCTGACCCGGATTTTATCGGATACCGCCCCGGGATACTGGCTGCGGGCCCTGACAAACGTTGTGGCCTGCACGAATTCCACAGCGCCGTCCTTTTCCGCCGTCCAGGTCACTTGGTAATCATTGTCCAAGGGGATGCCCACCACCGTGGTTTGGCCGCTGCGTTCCGCGTAAATCAGTTTGCCGGTGAGATCAAAATCATTCAGGAATTCGGAATAGGAAATGGAGCCGTCGGAATGAATGGTAAACAGCTCCAGGGCGTTGGTCTCATCCCGCACCGTCAGGCTGACCGGGCCCCGGGCCATCACATAGCAGCAGCGGTCATTGTCTGTAAATTCCCCGTTCCGGATGCTGCCTACAGCGGAATAATAGGCGTTGGGCGTATGCTCCACCAGGAAGCGGATAAAGGCGCTGCCCGTGTTCTGATCCGCGTCCAGGTAGCCGCTGCGCAGGGCGATGCCGCTGAACACCCGAAGAAAATAGTCGATCAGGGCATCCAGATGGGTTTTATCCTCCTGATCCAGGATGGTGATTTCCTGCATCAGAGTGCGCAGGATGGCCACCGTGCTGGACACGGTTTTCTTGTGCATGATCCCGACCAGGGCGGGCTGGAAGCAGGCCACGTAGTTTTCCGTGTCCTCCGTTAATTCCAGGATCAGGGACATGAGCAGCCGGGTCCGCAGGGTCAGCCGCGAGCTGTAATTGTATTCCACGTCATATTCGATTTTGTTGGTGTAGTTTCTCAGGGTATTGTCCAGGTAGCCTTCGTAGGAGGCAAACTCCTGCACGGCCAGGAACATGTCCGTCCCATAGCGGCCATAGCCCCATTCCGCCGGCATCACCTGGGGAACCAGGTCGGCGGGGTTAATGATATTAAAAATGTTTTCATAGCCCTGCTGGGGCGGGTTCTTTACCGCCGCCGGGGTGGCGAAGGTATAGGCGTACACGTCCTCCTTGGGCAGGAAGCCCGTTTTCACCAGGGTGCCCGCCACCACATTGGAAACCGCCGCAGCCCGGCTGAACCCGGAAATCCACACCTTCACCCGGCCCTGAATGCCCCGGGTGGCAATATAGCCCGCCAGCCGGTCGATCACCAATTGGGCCGCGCTCTGGAAGCCCTCGTGAATGCTGCCGGTTCCGGCGGTAAAGTTGGATTCCCATTCGTTTTTGTAGCCTTCCCCGCACACGCCAATGGCGATCAGGGTAAAGGGCTCCTGCCCCTGCCAGGCCATTTTCCGGTGGCCCATGGCGGTGGATACAGTGAACATGGTGGGCACCTTGGAATAGTCGTCCTCCCGGATGTCCTCAAAGCCCGCGTCGGTCAAAAAATGAACCACGTTCAGGGAAGGATCAAAGTCCTCCGCGGAAACGTCCCGAAAGCCCACGGCCCGGTTGGCGCAGCCCGCCATCATCAGCGACATCACCGCCAGGTTCCCATCATATTGGGTGGCGGGCTGCCAGAAGGGATAATCCAAAAAATCCACCACCGTCTGGAAGGAATCCGTCTGGCCTAACACGTTGAACCCGGCGCGCACCGGATAGGTGGGATAGCCGTTCACGGAAACGGGCTCGCCTGTTTCATCGGTCTCCACCCAGGCGCCCGGGCCAAAGCGATCCTCGAACAGAACTTCTTCTTCCGGCACCACCGCCTCCAGGACGAAAGAATCGTCCACGCCTGTTGGCATATCTTCCGCCGACGAAGGGACAACCCCGCAAAGCAGAACCAGACAGAGAAAAAGAGTCAGAAAACGAAGGGCCGGTTGATTCATGCAGCTGCTCCTCTCTTTCGTGAAATCACGGAAAAACACATTGCGCTTTTTTTCGCATTTTGATCATGCGCTTCCCCCATTATATCAGAAAATGCGCCGCGGCACAACGGAGAAGGAAAGATTGAGGCGGCAAACGCATTCTCCGCAGGCACAGAAAAAAAGCTCCCCAAAAGAAAAAGATTGTTGTATAATGTTCTTGCGAATCATCTGGGGCTGTTGTTTTACAATCGTTTCATCGTCAAGGTTGGCAGCGCGGACGGAAAACCCTTGAAAGCAACGGAAACGCGCCGGGGCAACATCCCGCTGGTTCCCGGCGCGCAAACAGAATTTACGGTGCGCAATCAACATTACGTCCCAGCGTTTTTCCCCCTTCGTAACTGAAAGCGCTCTGCAAACAGACAAAAAAGCAAGTGCCATACATGGAAAAAAGGGCCAACGTTGTGGTCATGGGCGGCAGCTTTAACCCGCCTACGATCGTTCACCTGAAAACGGTTCAGGCGGTGATGGACGCGCTGGACGCAAAAAAAGGCTATCTTGTTCCGGTGAGCTTTGCTTACCTGAAACGGAAAATGATCCGCGCCGAATGCGGCCCCCCGATGGCATTGACGGGGTCAGCTCCACCGCGTTCCGGGAGCATCTGTTCGACCCGGACGCCATGGCCGCCATGCTGCATCCGGCGGTGCTGCCCCTGGTCAGGCAGCTGGAAAAAGAGGATTTTCCGGAGGAGATTCTTTCCTTCCGGGATGAATACGCCTTTCTCGGAAATGCTGCTGAACACCGGAGATGTGCTGCTGATCAACGGCGGCAAGGGGAAAAAGGATACCTATTGGGGCGTGAACACCGTCACCTGGGAAGGTGAAAACCGTCTGGGCATCCTGCTGATGGAATTAAGAAAATAATTGGAAAAGGAGCATCGCATATGAAGTACACAAGGGAAGCCATCGTCGAACGCTACAACGCCGGAGAGGAACTGAACATCATCGCATTCTGGGGCCATACGCCCAATCCCAAAAAAATAACGAAAGCCTGCTTCAGCCAGTGGTATAACTGCGGTTTTGAAGCGGACGGCGTTCGTTATCACACCGCGGAGCAATATATGATGGCGCAGAAAGCCATTCTGATGGGCGATGAGGCCACCCGCCAGAGAATCATGGCGGCCGAACATCCCTCGGCCTATAAGGCGCTGGGCCGCGAGGTACAGCATTTTGACCCGGAATTGTGGGACAGGGAAAAGTATCGCGTCGTTCTGCAAGGGAACCTGCATAAATTTTCTCAGAATCCACAGCTGCTTGCGTTTCTGCTGAGCACGGGCGACAGCGTGATCGTTGAGGGCAGCCCCGAAGATGACATCTGGGGCGTGATGCTGGACAGCAGCGATCCCTGGATCAAAGACCCCAATAAATGGCAGGGAGAAAACCTGCTGGGCTTTGCCCTGATGGAAGTCCGGGACATTCTCAGGGACGGTCAGGCAGCGAAAGAGGGCTGAATCAGCATCCTTTTCTTCCGCTTTTGTGGTCTTCCACCGAGCAGGCATTGGGCGCGCCGTATTCAATCAGCCCCGCGTCCGCGGGGTCGATGGATACGCGGCCGTCTTCAAACACGAAGGCCGGAATGCCCACGTCCCCGATTTCTTTGCAGTGATCAAAGACGGGGTTCGTGTCCCGCAGCCTGGTGAAAGCGCTCATGTTTCGGATGTTTTCGCCAATGTTGATGTAAACGAATTCGTTTTCCCGCCCCGCGATTTGCTCATGCACATAATCGCAGTAGGGGCACGTGGGCATGCCATAAATCTTGATCATTTGCTTTCTCTCCCTTCGCTTTTTCCAGACGAAGCGTTCCGCCTCAGCGCTGGTTTTTCAGCCATTCTTCCCCGGCCTCGACTTCCTTCAGCACGCGCTGGGGGGCGGGGCCGCCGATCAGGCCCCGGGCGTCCACGCAGGCCCGGAGGGAGATCGCCTCATACACGTCCCCGTCAAAGGCCGGGCAGAAGGCGCGCATATCCTCCAGGGTCAAATCATCCAGGGCACAGCCCTGATCCAGGCAATGGGCCACCAGTTTTCCAGCCACAGCATGGGCGTCCCGGAAGGGCACGCCCTTTTTCACAAGATAATCAGCGCAGTCGGTGGCGTTGGCGAAGCCCGCGTTGGCGCTCCTTTCCATATTGGCGGTGCGGAAGGTGGCGGTGCGCAGCATTTCATTGAACACATGCATACACTTGAGCCAGGTATCCCGGGCGTCAAAATAATTTTCCTTATCCTCCTGCATGTCCTTGTTATAGGCCAGGGGCAGGCCCTTCATCACGGTGAGCAGGGCGGTCAGGTCGCCATAGACCCGGCCCGTTTTGCCGCGGATCAATTCGGCCACGTCGGGGTTTTTCTTTTGGGGCATCATGGAGGAGCCGGTAGCAAAGCCGTCGTCCAGGGTCAAAAAGCCAAATTCCAGGCTGCTCCACAGCACCAGTTCTTCACAGAAGCGGCTCAGATGCATCATGCCCACGGAGGCGGCCGCCAGGTAATCCAGCAGGAAATCCCGGTCGCTGACGCCGTCCAGGCTGTTATGGTACAGGTCCTGGAAATCCAATTCCCGGGCGGTGAATTCCCGGTCCAGGGGATAGGTGGTGCCCGCCAGAGCGCCGGAGCCCAGGGGGCAGCAGTCCGCCGCGTCCCGGGCCTGCTTCACCCGGCGGATATCCCGGCGGAACATTTCAAAGTACGCCATCAGATGGTGGCCCAGGGTAATGGGCTGGGCCCGCTGGAGATGGGTATAGCCGGGCATCACGTCCCCGGCGTGCTTTTTCGCCAGGGTCAGCAGGGTTTCTTCCAGCTCATAGAGCAGGGCCAGGGTATCGTCGCAGGTATCCTTTGCGTACAAATGCATATCGGTGGCCACCTGGTCGTTGCGGCTGCGGCCGGTATGCAGGCGCTTGCCGGCCTCCCCCACCCGCTGGGTGAGCAGCGCTTCCACGTGCATATGGATATCCTCGCTTTCAGCGGGAAAGGCCACCTTGCCCGCCTGGATATCCGCCAGGATCTCCTGTAACCCCCGCTGGATATCCGCTTCATCCTGGGGAGAAATAATGCCCTGACGGCACAGCATTTTGGCGTGGGCCATGCTGCCCCGGATATCCTGGGCGTACAGCCTTTTATCAAAGGAAATGGAGGAGTGGAAATCGTCCACCATCTGATTGGTCTCTTTTTCAAATCGTCCGCCCCACAGCTTCATTGATAATCACCTCTACAATATTGTTATTTCGGATCAGCTCATTCTTTGTACCGACCGAAATACCACCCGGACACATTCTGCTTTTTCACATAGCAGCCATAGTTCAGCTTCAGAATCAGGCTGAGCCGGTCGCCCCGGTTGATTTCCAGACGGTAATCGGTGGTATCGGAGCAGGAAAGCACGCCGTCGTGGAGGAAGATATACTGGGTGGGCACCAGCATGGGCCGCCCATGGTACAGCACGGTGGACATTTCCTCGCCTTTTTCCAGCAGCTTCACCGCGTGGTCGTTCCAGCGGATATAGCGGGCCTCCTCACCGGGGGACGCCGCCTGATCCTCCAGGGCGGTGATCCGGGGCAGGCCGTCCCAGGCCAGGAGGGAAAAATCATCGCTGCGGAAATCGGGCTGGATCAGCAGGTTCAATTGGCCTTCCGTTTTCACGCCGCAGGCCCCGTCCATGGAAATGATTTTCCGCTGCCGGTCGATGAGGGGGCCGAACACCGGGTAGGTTTGGGAATACAGCACCGCAGGCCAGTGGCCCACCGCCACCCATTTTTGAAAGGACAGCCCGGCCTGGTAAAAATCATCGAATTTGAGCAGGGGATAAGCGTCGGTATCCACCAGCGCGTTCAGGTTTTCATGGGGAATGCCGCCGTGAACGAAGGTCATCCGCTGGGTATCCAGAATGGTGGGCAGGCTGCCCAGGAAATGGATTTCCGGGGCGAACCGCCGCTGCAAACTCGGGAACAGGGCTTCTATATCGGTGTGCTCCGTCAGCTCCTCCCCCATTTCCGCGCACATTTCATGGAGCAGGCTGCCGCCCCACCAGCCCAGAGCGTTCAGGGAAAACGCCTGCATTTCCCGCCACAGGGCCGGGGAATCGCTGGTCAGAAATTCCCAGCGCCACAAATCCACGTTGCCCATCAGGGGAATCACGGTATGGGTCTGGGTCCATTGCATCACCGCGCGCACCGTTTCCAGGCTTTGGGGGCCCTTTTCCACCAGGTCGCCCACGATGATCAGCACGTCGTCGGGGGTAAACCGCGCCTTTTTCAGAATCGCTTTCAGCCCGTCCGCGTGGCCGTGAATGTCGCTGAGCATCAGGACGCGCCGTCCTTCTTCCAGCGCTTCCCGCCGCAGGGTCACCTTCATTCGTTCGCTCCCTCGCACATCATGATTACCGCATCATTATAACAAACAATGGAAATTCAAACAAGTAGAAATTGAAAAGGGGAAGCTGCCCTTTGAAAACCAAAGAACGGCTTCTCCATCAGGGAGGAGTTATATCAGTTAGGAGTGAGGAGTGAGGAGTGAGGAGTTAATCGTTGGCGCTTCGCGCATGGATCAATTTTCAACTCCTCACTCCTACCTCCTCACTCCTCACTTATTATAGAAGACATTGGCAGCGTTGGAGTCAAAAGCGCCCAGCGATTCGAATGTCACGCCATCAGCAGAAGCAGCGTAAATCTCTGCCGTAGAGCCTGTCCAGCCATGGAGAACAAATCCCGAAGCAGCACGCAGAAACACATCATAATCGCTGTTGCCAATGACGCAATCGGGATTCAGAATGGTCGCGCTGGTCAGGCTGTCACAGTTACGGAAAGCATCGCACCCGATACTGGTCACGCTGTCCGGGATCGTCACGCTGCTCAGGCTGCGGCAGCGCCAGAAAAAACAATTGCCGATGCCTGTCACGCTTTCCGGGATCGTGATGCTGCTCAGGCTGTCGCAGTCAAAGAAAACCCCATCACCGATGCTCGTCACGCCATCCTGGATCGTGACGCTGCTCAGGCTGGAGCAGCTATAAAAAGCACCTTCGCCGATGCTCGTCACGCTGGCTGGGATCGTGATGCTGCTCAGGCTGGAGCAACCATTGAAAGCACACTCGCCGATACTCATCACACCATTTTGTATGGTTACTTTCTTAATAGCGGATCTATGACCGCGCCACGCATCCGTGGTACAATAATCAAAACTTTCCATTTCCCCCGTCCCGGAAATGGTCAGGATGCCATCGTCGGAAAGCGTCCAGGAAAGGGTTCCACAGGTGCCGCTTTCCTCTGCCAGCGCGGAGGCGCAGCAAAGGCCCAGCAGCAGGGCCAGCAAGGCGCAGCAGAGAAGCAGCTTTTTGACGGGCGAATGCGTGAACATATCCAATCCCCCTACAAATCATATCGAACGCACAGCGCGGAAAACAAAGCATTTCATATGCATTATCATGATTTTTCTGCCGCATTTCAATATTTTCCTTCAAAAAAGAATTTCTTGAAAAAAAGCGATGGAGATTCTTCCGGCTTTGCGAGCCGTCAGGATGACAGCCATGGAACGCTTTTCCTGCGGAGAATCGGGCCGGGGAAGGCCGGACCAAAAAATGCCGAACAAAATCAAAAAAGAACATCAAAAAGACCGGGAAAATTTTCGCAGGCTTTGTCCGCGCCCTTGCGCTTCCAGGGGATGAATGCTATAATGTACGTGTTTTTCGGCCTGAACGGGTCCGGGACACACAGCCCGCCTCCGGCATAGCATGATAACGGAGCGCGAAGAAAGGACCGACGCAATGAAGCCTTATGCCGACATGACGGCGGAAGAACTGACCGCCGAATACGCCCAACTGAAAGCGCAGTATAAAAAAATCCAGGCCCTGGGCATGAGCCTGAACATGAGCCGGGGCATTCCCTGCCAGGAGCAATTGGACCTGTCCATGGAAATGATGGACGTGCTGGACTCCTATTCCGACCTGACCTGCGAGGACGGCACCGACTGCCGCAGCTACGGCCAGCTCACCGGCATCGAGGAGGCCCGGGAGCTGCTGGGCGATATGATGGAAAACAACCCCAAGGACATTATCATCTATGGCAATTCCTCCCTGAACGTGATGTTCGACACCATCAGCCGGGCCTGGACCCACGGCGTGATGGGCAACACCCCCTGGTGCAGGCTGCCGGAGGTAAAGTTTCTGTGCCCGGTGCCGGGCTATGACCGCCACTTCGCCATCACCGAATATTTCGGCATCCAGATGATTCCCGTGCCCATGACCCCCACCGGGCCGGACATGGACCTGGTGGAAAAGCTGGTGGCCGAGGACGAAACCATCAAGGGCATCTGGTGTGTGCCCAAGTATTCCAATCCCCAGGGCATTTCCTACGACGACGAGACCGTGCGCCGCTTTGCCAGGCTGGAGCCCGCGGCCCCGGACTTCCGCATCTTCTGGGACAACGCCTATGGCATGCATCACCTCTACGACCACAAGCAGGACTACCTGATCGAAATCCTGGCCGAATGCAAGCGGGCCGGGAATCCCGATCTGGTATATAAATTCGCCTCCACCTCCAAGATCACCTTCCCCGGCAGCGGCATTGCCGCCCTGGCCACCAGCCCCAACAACATGGTGGACTTCGTGGAAGATCTGCGCCGCCAGACCCTGGGCCACGACAAGGTGAACCAGCTGCGCCACGTGCGCTTTTTCGGGGACATTCACGGCATGGTGGAGCATATGCGCAAGCACGCCGAAATCATCCGGCCCAAGTTCGAAGCGGTGGAAGAGATTTTCGAGCGCGACCTGGGCGGCCTGGGCATCGGCTCCTGGACCAAGCCCCTGGGCGGCTATTTCATCATGTTCGATTCCCTGCCCGGCTGCGCCAAGGACATTGTGGCCCGGGCCAAAAAAGCCGGCGTCACCATGACCCCCGCCGGGGCCACCTGGCCCTACGGCAAGGACCCCAACGACTCCAATATCCGCATCGCGCCCACCTTCCCCTCCCTGGCCGACCTGACCACAGCCATGGAATTGTTTACCCTGTGCGTGCGCATGTCCAGCGCCAAGAAGCTGATGGCCGAAAAACAGGCGCAATAATAAACCGTCCATAAAAGCCGGGCCGCTCATGATCGAGCGGCCCGTTTTTTTCATTTAAGGAATAAATGCAAAAGGCAACAAGAAAGAGGAAACGAAAGGAAAACGCTCATCCCGCTCCCTATTGCCTGCTGCCTATTGCCTATTGCCTGTTATTTCTTCCCGTCCACCATGGCCTGCACCTTGATGGGAAGGCCAAAGAGGTTGATGAAGCCCGCGGCGTCCTGCTGATTATAATCGGACGCGCCGAAGGTGGCGATGTTTTCGGAGTACAGGGAATAATCGCTCCACACGCCTGCCTTGATGATGTTGCCCTTGTAGAGCTTGAGCTTCACGGTGCCGGTGACCTTTTCCTGGGTCTTGTTCACGAAGGCGGTGAGGGCCTCCCGCAGGGGGGTGAACCACTGGCCGTTGTACACAAGTTCCGCGAAGGTGATGGACAGGCGCTGCTTTTCATGGGCGGTCATCTTGTCCAGGCACACGGATTCCAGATAGGAATGGGCCTTGTAGAGAATGGTGCCGCCGGGGGTTTCGTATACGCCGCGGCACTTCATGCCCACCAGCCGGTTTTCCACGATGTCCAGCAGGCCGATGCCGTTCTTGCCGCCCAGGTCGTTGAGCTTCAAGATGATTTCCTTGGCGCTCATGGCTTCGCCGTTCAGCTTCACCGGCTTGCCCTGGTCAAATTCCAGGGTGATGTAGGTGGGTTCGTCGGGCGCCTGGAGGGGAGAAACGCCCATTTCCAGGAAACCGGGCTTTTCGTACTGGGGCTCGTTGCCGGTGTCCTCCAGGTCCAGGCCCTCGTGGCTCAGGTGCCACAGGTTCTTGTCCTTGGAATAGTTGGTTTCCCGGTTGATTTTCAGGGGCACGTTGTGGGCCTCGGCATAGTCGATTTCCTCGTCCCGGCTCTTGATGTCCCATTCCCGCCAGGGGGCGATGATGGGCATGTTGGGAGCGAAGTGCTTGATGGCCAGCTCGAAGCGCACCTGGTCGTTGCCCTTGCCGGTGCAGCCGTGGCAGATGGCGTCCGCGCCCTCTTTCCGGGCGATTTCCACCAGGCCCTTGGCGATGCAGGGCCGGGCGTGGGAGGTGCCCAGCAGATAATCTTCATACACGGCCCCCGCCTGCATGGTGGGGATAATATAATTGTCCACATAATCGTCGGTCAGGTCCAGCACATACAGCTTGGACGCGCCGGTTTTCAGAGCCTTTTCCTCCAGGCCCTCCAGCTCGTCCGCCTGGCCCACGTTGCCGGACACGGCGATGACCTCGCAGTTGTTGTAGTTTTCCTTCAGCCAGGGAATAATGATGGAGGTCTCCAGCCCTCCGGAATATGCCAATACGACCTTCTTGATCTTGCTCTTATCCATGGTTCCAAGCTCCTTCTTTGAATAAATACACGTAGATTATACACGATAAACGG
>CAMOUF010000191.1 GCA_946626395.1 uncultured Clostridia bacterium | reverse complement strand
TGCCCCCCGGAGCCGGAAGCACCCGCGTCCCGGACGAGAGCCTGAGCGTCGACGACGGCGCGGTGGCCCCCTGGAACAGCCTGACGCGGTCGCTGATGACCGACGTCTGCCGGGCCATGGGCGTGCGCACCGACGTGCCCTTCCGGGATCTGACGGAGGAAGAAAAGGAGATCGTCTACGACGGTCCCATGGTGAAAAAGCACATTTTTTATCGGCCCAAGAGCAAGGAAAGCGTCAGCGCGGGCGAAATGGATTTCACCTATTACAGCGCCACCGCCACTGTGCTCAACGCCCTGAACAAGGTCAAAGACGAAAAGGGCATGAAACGGGTGGAAAAGTTTCTGAAGGAAAAAGAATGCCCCGATTGCCGCGGCACCCGGCTGTCCGAGCGGGCGCGGTCCCTTCGGCTGCGGGGCGTATCCCTGGATCAGGTTTGCACGCTGCCCCTGGCAGAGCTGATCGAATGGGTAAAAGGCGTGCCCGCCTCCCTGCCGGAAGAAATGCGGCCCATGGCGCAAAGCATCTCAGAATCCTTCCTGCATACCGCCCGGCGGCTGGTGGACCTGGGGCTTTCTTATCTTTCCCTGGATCGGGCGGCATCCACCCTGTCCACCGGGGAACGCCAGCGCACCCAATTGGCCCGGGCTGTGCGCAACCGCACCACAGGCGTTCTGTATGTGCTGGACGAGCCCTCCATCGGTCTGCACCCCTCCAACCTGGAAGGGCTCACCGGAGTCATGGACGATTTGGTGGCCGATGGCAATTCCATCGTGCTGGTGGATCACGATACCCAGGTGCTGCGCCACGCCGATTGGCTCATCGAATTAGGGCCGGAGGCTGGCGCGGGCGGCGGCAGAATCCTGGCGGAAGGGCCGGTAAAGCAAATCGCGGAAACCCCCGCCTCCATGATCGGCCCGTTTTTATCGGAGCAAAGCGCGCCCGCTTTGCGAATGCAAACCGAGAAAAATCATCTGTTTGACCTGGGCGAAATCCGCATGGAAACCCATTCGATCCATACCGTGAAGCCGCTGACGGTTTCTTTTCCCAAGGGCAGATTGTCCGTGGTCACCGGCGTATCGGGCTCCGGGAAAACCACCATGGTGCTGGAAAGCCTGATTCCGGCGCTGGAAGCGAGCTTCAGCGGGCGGGCGCTGCCGGAGCATGTGAAAACCATTGCCGCGGAGGGCATCCGGCAAGTAAAGCTGATCGACGCAACGCCCATCGGGATCAACGTGCGCTCCACGGTGGCCACCTACGCCAACGTGCATGACGAATTGCGCAAGGTGTTCGCCAAAACAAAGGACGCCAAGGAGAAGGGCTATTCCGCCGGTGATTTCAGCTACAACACAGGGGCTCTTCGCTGCCCCACCTGCGACGGCACCGGCTCCATCAGCCTGGACGTGCAGTTTCTGCCCGACGTGGACGTGCCCTGCCCGGACTGCGGCGGCTCCCGCTACAGGAAGGAAGCCTATCAAATCCGGCGCATGAACAAAAAACAAGAGGGCTGCTCCCTGCCCAAGCTGATGGCCTGCAGCGTGGACGAGGCCATCCGGAAATGCGAAGATCTGAAAACGGTAGCTGACCGGCTGCGGGGGCTGCATAATCTGGGTCTGGGATATCTGACCCTGGGCGAGGAAACCCCCAGCCTGTCCGGCGGCGAAGCCCAGCGGCTCAAGCTGGCCAGCGAAATGGGCCGGGGCCAGGCAGATTCCGTTTTTGTGTTTGACGAGCCCACCATCGGCCTGCACCCCTTGGATGTGAAAACGCTGATTCAGGTGTTCCAGCATCTGATTGATCAGGGGGCCACGGTCATCGTGATCGAGCATGACCTGGACTTGATCCGCAGCGCGGACTATATCGTGGATATGGGCCCGGGGGGCGGCAATCAGGGCGGAAAAATCGTGGCATCGGGAACGCCCGAGGAAATCGCCAGGAATCCCGCCAGCGTCACGGGGCGCTATCTGTAACGGACGCGCCGCCACAAACTCTTTTTCGCTTTTTACGCCATCCGGAGAGGAGAGAAGGCATGGAACCTGAAACCAGCGTTTCCTTTTCCTGCAGGAATGAAACGCTTCAGCGCGTGTATGACACCGCGGAGGAAAAATGCCGCGGAAATCTGAAATCCTTTGGCGGTGTGCCCGTGCTGGTGGAGGGCGGGGGCTACGAAAAAATATGGCTGGAAACGCAGCCCATGGGCGGGGAAATGTACGCCCTAAGGAATTTGGAGGCGGCCAAAAACAATTCCCTGCTTTTCATGCGCTTCCAGCGTCAGGACGGACGGCTGCCGGGGTCCATCCAGTGCGTAAATGGGACAATGGAAGCCCAGTTCAATAAATACCAGGGCTTCTGCTTCCCCTTTCCCGCCCTGAACCTGTATTATTTATTGGGAGAGGATCAGGACTATCTGCTTACGCTGCGGGACTGCCTGCGCCGCTTTGATGATTGCCTCTGGCGCACCCGGGACAGCAACGGCGACGGGCTGCTGGAATCCTTCTGCGTGTATGACACAGGAGAGGATTTGGCCCTGCGCTACGGGGACGCGCCCTGCTGGTGGACGGAGGACGCGCCGCCGGAAGGGTATCAGGTGGTGCCCATGGCCAGCATGGATGTGACGAGCTGGAGCTTTGCCGCCCGGAATACCCTGGCCGCCATCAGCCGCATCCTGAACGACGGCGAAGAGAAAACATGGCAAAAAAAAGCCGCTGCCGTGGCCCAAGCCCTGCGGACGGGGCTGTGGGACGAAAAGCGCGGCGCGTGCTTTGACCGGGACAAAACCGGAAAAACCGTGGATATATTATGCCACAATACCCTGCGGTGCATGTACTGGGGTTCCCTGTCGCCGGACATGGCGGAGCGGTTTGTGAAAGCGCATCTGCTCAATCCCCGTGAATTCTGGACGCCCTTTCCCCTGCCCAGCGTATCGTTATCCGACCCCGCCTTCCGCAACGCTCCGGAAAACAACTGGAGCGGTCAGCCGGAAGGGCTCACCTATCAGCGGGCCATTTTAGCGCTGGAAAACTACGGTTATCACGGGATCGTGACCCAGCTGGGGAAAAAGCTGATCACAGCCATTGCGGAAAACGGATATCGCTTCACCCAGCAGTTTGATCCGTTTACAGGCAAGCCTTCCCTGGTGCACGCGGTCACCCATCAGCCAGTGGCGCCGGGCAGCGGTGAACCCATCCAGGATGCCTACGGACCCACGTTGCTTTCGGCGCTTGAGTACATCGCCCACCGGTTCGGCATCCATCCCCATTTGGGAAATGTGTGGTTCAGCCTGGGCAGCGGGGAAGAATACACATATGACGCCATGTTTTATGGCCATCATTACGCCATTCGCAGCGATGGAAAAACAGCGGAAATCCTGTTGGATGGGAAAGGGCAGGGCTGCTTCCCCTGCGGGCAGCGGATCATTGCAGCCGCCCAGGGAAGCATGCTGAAAGCAGTGCGGATCGAAAACGAGGAAAGCGGAGAATAAGCGCCAAAGGAGGAAACAAAAGTGAAGGAAGCGATCAGAAAAGCCAAGGAAACACTGGCCCAGACGGAAGCCGTGATCATCGGCGCGGGCGCGGGCTTATCCACCGCGGCGGGGTTCGTATATTCCGGGGAACGGTTTGAAAAATACTTTGGGGATTTCGGCCGAAGGTACGGCTTCCGGGATATGTATTCCGGAGGCTTCTATCCTTATCAAACCCAGGAAGAATTCTGGGCGTATTTCAGCAGAAACATTTGGGTCAACCGCTATATGAACGCCCCCAAGCCTGTTTATCAGAACCTGTTTCAATTGGTACAGGGCAAGGATTATTTCGTGCTGACCACCAACGTGGATCATTGCTTTCAAAAGGCGGGCTTTGAGAAACAGCGTCTATTTTATACCCAGGGGGATTACGGCCTGTTTCAGTGCAGCAAGCCCTGCTGCCGGAAAACCTGGGACAATGAAGAAAGCGTTCGAGGCATGATCCTTTCCCAGGGCTTTGAAATCAGCGCTGAAAATGAGCTGCGCCTGCCGGAAGGGAAAACGGCAGCCATGACGATTCCCTCCGCGTTGCTGCCCAAATGCCCCAACTGCGGACGGCCCCTGACCACGAATCTCCGGTCCGACGACAAATTCGTGGAGGACGAAGGCTGGGAGGCCGCCGCCAGTGCATACGAAGTCTGGGTAAAAGCGCATCAGCAGGAAAAAACCGTTTACCTGGAAATCGGCGTAGGCTTCAACACCCCCGGCATCATCAAATATAATTTCTGGCAGCAGGTCTATCAAAATCCCCAAGCCGTTTATATTTGCCTGAATCCGGAAGCGGGGGATGTGCCCAAGGAAATCCAGGACCGATCCATCCTGATCGGTGGGGATTCCGCCGCCGCCATTGAGGCGCTGATTCCCTGACCCTTCACCACGGCTGACCCTTCCTTCCCGCCCAAACGCCCTATACGGCAGCGCCCGCTTCCCCTGTGAGGAAAGCGGGCTTATTTCTTTAGGGTGCGTCAAATCACATACCGATCAAACCCCGCGTTCACCAAACGCTGCCAGCAGCGCCACACGCTGTCCGGAACGAAGGTGGGAGCTTGAAAGCCTTTTTCCGCATACACCTGTAAGCGCTGCAAATCGCCTACCATCAATTGGATTTCATCCGCCAGCGCTTCATCGTTTTTCGCATAGCGGTCAAAGGCAATATCCGGCACGCTGACTGCCCATTGGATTTCCGGCCACTGCTTTTTTCCGGTGGCCAGCGCCCGCCGGGCCATATAGGGCTTGCACACCGCCAGGCCGGTTTTGAAGCCTTTTCCTTCCAGCAATCTTTTGGACAGGGTAAAATTCTCCCCGGTGTTTTTCGCCCGATCCTCCACCAGGATGGCAGCGGCCGGCACGCCATTTTGGACGCAGCGTTCCGCGAAAAGAGTGCCTTCCGGTTTCGCGAACACCCCTTCCGTCATTTTGCCAAAGCCGCCGGAGCAAACGGTCAGCGGCGCACGGCCCTGGGAATACAGCTTTGCCGCGTGTTCCGCCACCCGCAGGTCATGGCTGCCCAGGGCCAGGATAAAATCCGCCCTGTCCGGGCAAGGCGGGCAGAAAGACAGAAAATCATACAGGCATCGGGCGTCCTTCAAAAGCGATTGATTCATTTTGTTTCCTCGAAAGAAAATCCTCCCGGGCTGGTTCACCCGGGAGGATTTTCTCATGCTTGATTCAGCAATTGGGTGATCATTTGATCAGTCATGCTCAGGCACCTGGGAAGATGGAAGGGGCCCTTGAAGGTGGAGCCCTTGGTGGAGGGCATGGTGGGCTTGCCGTCCCGGCGAAGGTAGCCGTACCACTCGCCGTTTTCAGGATCGGCGAATACCGCTTTGCAGTAGGCCAGAGTTTTGCAGAACCAATCGTAGTATTCTTCCTTGCCGGTGTCCCGGTACGCCATGAGGGAGGAAATCAGGATTTCGTTGTGGGGCCACCACAGCTTCATATCATGCTCATAGGCTTCAGGGGGCAGGCCCTTGCAGTCGATGAAGTACAGCAGGCCGCCGTATTCCTTATCCCAGCCCGCGTGAATGGCATCGTTGAAGATGGCTTCGGCCTGCTCATGAAGCGCTTTGTCGCCCTTGTGGTTGGCATATTCCATCAGGAACCAGGTGCATTCGATGTCGTGGCCGGGGTTCACGATGCGGCCCTCGGTCACGTCGCCTCGGAATTCCCCGTCCGGGCCTACATTTTCCAGGGTGCAGTGCATATCCGCCTTGCGGTGATACTTGAAGATTTCCTCCACACACTGCTGGGAGCGCCGGTCGTATTCCTCCGCATGAGCGGGGTCGCAGCGGCGCAGCACGGAGCAGATGTTCAGGTAAATCATGGGGTTGCCCAGGGCCCGGCCAGAACGGGTTTCGGGGATGGTCTTGGGGCCCATGCCCACCGGGTCCTCCATCAGGCCCTGATACAGCTTCCAGTACAGGTCATACGCAAAGCGCGCCCGATCCAGATACACCTGCTCGCCGGTCAGGCCGTAATACTCGGCGTTGGCGATAGCGTAAAAGCTCTCGGAGAAGAAGTAGCGGCGCTGACGGAGGGGCTTTCCCTCGGCAGTGACGGTGAAATACATGCGGTTGCCCTTGTCCCGATTGATGCAGTGATCTTCCATGAAGTCCAGGCAGGATTTGGCAAAGGCCATCCATTCCGCTTTCTTGCCGTAGAGATGGCACAGATAGCTGTACGTCCAGGCGCACCGGCCCTGCATCCACACGCTCTTGTCGGTGGAATAGATATTGC
Source organism: uncultured Clostridia bacterium (assembly GCA_946626395.1). GTDB lineage: Bacteria > Bacillota > Clostridia > Christensenellales > Aristaeellaceae > RUG563. The sequence continues at coordinate 15,800 of CAMOUF010000191.1, read as the reverse complement.
CCCAGCGGTCCAGGCAGGTGTACACACCGCCGTTTTCATGATCCCAGCCGTGGGTGAGCCAGAAATCCGCGCAGCGGTTCAGCTCCTCCCGAATCCATTGCTGCTGGGACAAAAGCAATTCTTTATTCATAACGCATCCCTCTCTCATAATTGCTGTAAAAACGCGCCGATCCTGCGGGCGATCAGGGCGTGGCCCGCGTCGCTGGGATGCAGGCCGTCGGGCAGCAGACGGCGGAGGATTTCAGGGTTTTCGGGCTGAATGCCGCTGGTGGCGTACAGATCCAGCACCGGCAGGCTGTACTCAAAGGCTGATTGCATCAGGATCTCCCGGTAGGCGTTCAGGGGCACGAAAGCATTCAGCTTCCTGCCCGTGCCGTCTCCCCCGGGGTCTGTTTCGTTCAGCCGCCGCAAGGGCGTCACGATCACCACAGGTTTTCCCGGATACCGGGTCAGCAAGCCATCCATCAGATACCGGCAGGCCCCCCAGAAGGTGGCAGGGGTAAAATCTCCCGGCTGGCCCAGGGGCGCTTCCCCGTGGCCGTAATCGTTGGTGCCGCCAAAGACCACCACCGCGTCGGCATCCGCGTCCATTTCAGAAAACCGCATGCAGAAATCCCGGTCATAGGGCTCCTGGGTCACCACCACCTGGCGGGCAATGCGGGAGCCGCTGACGCCATAATTGTTCGCTTTTTTCAGGCCAAATTCCCGTGCCATCACATCGGGAAAGCGGTTTTCCACGCAGGAAGCGCCCACGCCCTCCGTGATGCTGTCCCCCAGAAAATTCACTACCGCGCCTTGCAGGATCATAGCACGCCTCCTTGATCAGCAGTATTTCTGAATCGCTTCCCGAATATGCCGAGCCGCGGCCTCCACCTTGGGGCCGTCGCCTTCCTGCAAACCGGTGAGCGGCTTGCGGACAGAGCCCAGCTCCAGGCCCTCGTTGATTTTCAGTACGCCCTTGATCACGGCGTACAGGTTGCCCTTGCAGGCGCAAAGATCCCCGATGATGGCGTTGACCTCATGCTGGATGGGCGCCGCTTCCTCATATTTGCCCGAGCGCACCAGGGCGTCCATTTTCAGGAACAGTTCCGGCATGGCCCCATAGGTGCCGCCGATGCCGCCCGAAGCGCCGATGGCCCGGCCGGACACGAACTGCTCGTCAGGCCCGTTAAAGACCACGCAGTTTTCCCCTCCGATGCGCACGAAGGTGTCGATATCCTGGGTGGGCATGGAGGAATTTTTCACGCCGATGACCTTGGGGTTCTTCCGCATCTCGGCAAAGAGAGAAGGGGTCAGCGCCACGCCCGCCAATTGGGGGATATTGTAAATCACAAAATCCGTGTTGGGCGCGGCGGAAGAAATATCATTCCAGTATTGGGCGATGGAATATTCCGGCAAGTGGAAATAGATGGGCGGAATGGAGGCGATGGCGTCCACCCCCAGCTTTTCCGCGTGGGCGGCCAATTGCATGGATTCCCTGGTGTTGTTGCAGCCCACGTGGGCGATCACGGTGCATTCGCCCTTGACCTCGGCCATCACATTTTCCAGGGTCAGCATCCTTTCTTCCTTTTCCAGATAAATACATTCCCCAGAAGAGCCGCCCACATACAGGCCCTTGACCCCTTTGTTCACCAGATGCCGGGCCAGGGCGCGGGTGCGCTCGGGGCTGATTTCATTGTTTTCATCATAGCAGGCGTAAAACGCCGGGATGACGCCATGGTATTTTTCAAGATTCATGGAAAATCATTTCCTTTCTCTGATGGGTTTTATTGTGCGCAGAACGCCACTACAGGCGCAGGCAAGCATGGATTGCCCGGAAAGGGGCTGGGGAAACCGTGTAGGACCTGTTTCCCCAGAAGGTATTCTTATCCCTTCACAGCGCCCATGGTGATGCCGCGGGTGAAGAACTTTTGGAACAGCAGGAAGATGATGATGATGGGGATGGAGCCCAGGGCCGCGCCTGCCATAATCAGGCCGAAGTCGTTGCTCAATTCGCTTTGCAGCTTAGCGATGCCCAGAGAGATGGTAAGCACGTCGGTATCGTTGAGCATGATCAATTGGAGGAAGTAATCATTCCAGGCGGTGATGAAGGTAAAGATGGCCAGGGCCCCGATGCCGGGCTTGATGATAGGCAGCACGATTTCGATAAAGGTGCGGGCCTCTCCCGCGCCGTCGATGCGGGCAGCTTCCAGCAGGGATTCGGGGATGGTTTCTGAAAACTGCTTCATCAGGAACACGCCAAAGGGCCAGCCCACCGTGGGCAGGATCACAGCCCAGAGGGTGTTGTGCAGCCGCAGGAAGGCCATTTCCTTAAGCAATGGGATCAGAATGACCTGCTTGGGCAGGGCCATGGCGCACACGAAAATGGAAAACACAAGGCCCCTTCCCGCAAACTTCTTTTTTGCCAGGGCATAGCCGCCCATGGAGGCAGACACACAGGTCAGCGCCATGCTCATGGCGCACAGAAACACCGTGTTGCCCAGCCACCGGAAGGCGGGACGGGCAAACAGACGCTGGTAATTATCCACCGTGGGCTGCAGCGGGAACCACACGGGCACCTTGGCGATCACGTCCTGGGCGTTTTTGAAGGAGCCGGTAATAATCCAGTACAGCGGGAAAATAAACAGAATGGCAATGATGATCAGAATCACCAGGGCAGCGATTTCGTAGGGGGTGATCTGGTGGACGCTGTGGTCGCCGCCGGTGTTGGCCTGCTTGCGCTGCATGCGTTTCTGGATGGCCGCAATGTTGTCGCTCATGTCTGCTCCTCCTTTCTCAGCCGTTGTCGGTTTGGGCGACCTTGAACTGCAAGGCGCTGAACGCCGCGATGATCAGGGCCAGGATGATGCCCATGGCGCTGCCGTAGCCGTAGTTTTGCAGCTTGAAGGCATTGTAATAAATATAATACATGATGGTCTCCGTGGCGTGGTTGGGGCCGCCGGAGGTGAGCAGCTGAATCAGGGCGAAGCACTGGAAGGAATTGATGGTGGTGATCACCAGGATATACAGGGTGGTGGGCATGATCTGGGGCCATTTGATGCGCCAGAAGGTTTGCAGATTGGTAGCGCCGTCCACGCTGGCGGCCTCCACCAGGGACTGGTCCACGTTGTTGAGGGCGGATACGTACAGCACGATGGGCTGGCCAACGGAGGTGGTGAGCAGGATGGTGATGATGCAGCCCAGGGCCGTGCTGGCGTCGCCCAGCCAGTTCATGTTCCGGCTGATCAGCCCTAAATTCATGCACAGATAATTCAGCACGCCGTAATAGCGGTTGAAAATCCACTTCCACACCACCGTGACCGCCACGGAGCCGGTGACCACCGGCAGATAAAACACGCAGCGGAAGAAGGAGGTGGTGCGGTCATGGAGCTTAGAAATGATGGACGCGGCCCACAGGGAGAAAAAGCAGGTGACGGGCACGCTGATCAGCACCAGGATGATGGTGTTCCACAGGGCCTTGCCGAAAATGGGGTCCTGGAACATGCGCTGATAATTGCCAAAGCCGGTAAAGGAAAAGCTAGTCATGGTATAATCGGTGAAGCTGTACACCAGGCACATGACCATGGGAAAAATCACGAACCCCAAGAAAAACAGCAGGCTGGGGGCCATGAACAGATATCCCGCGATATTCTCCCGGCGGCGGGACTGCTTCATGGCCACGGACTGTCGGGGCCGAAGGGCTGTTTTCTGCATGCGGCTTCTCTCCTTTCGGAAGCAAACGCCCCCACCCCGCGAGGGAATGGGGGCTTGAAAGGCATCAGGAATCTATGGAGCTCAGCGCTTGGAAGAAACACCTCATGCCTATTGCCAGTTTCATTTTGCGTTATTTATTGGCGTTGGCTTCGTACACAGCCGCTTCAGCCGCCACATCGCCGCCGGCGAAGATGCGCTGGAGCAGGTTCCACCATTCGGTGCGCTGGGCAGCCCAGTTGGGCGTGACCTGATAATAGTCGCCCAGGAAAGGCATGAAGATCGCATAGTCGCCGTTCTCCGCTTTTTCCGTACCGGCATACACATCGCCCAGGGAAGCGCGGGTGGGGAAGAAGCCGGAAGCATACACGCTGGCAGCCGCCTGGGAAGGATCGTCGCACACGAACTTCACAAAGGTCTTGGCCGCTTCGGCGCGGGCCGCGTCGCCATTGTCAAACAGGCCGAAGCCCCAGATGCCGCCCTGCAGTTCGGGCACGCCGTCGTCAGAGGGGAAGGCCATGGGGAACACCTTCACGTCGTCCGCCAGGCTGGCCTTGTTGGACACAGCGGCAGAGGCGTTCCAGCAGAAGCCGATGGAAATGGTGCTGTTGCAGAACAGGGCGATTTCGTCGCCAGCCACGATGCCGGGGTCGGCGTCCAGCTTGCCTTCGTTCACCAGGGTCTGGAGCAGGGTCAGGGCTTTGATGTTTTCTTCGCTGGTCATGGTGTAGGCGGTGTGGTCCGCATTGGTGAACTGGCCGGAGTACAGGTTGGTCACCAGCGCGCGGGTGCCCTGGTCGCCGCCCTGGCCGCCGCAGTAAACCACAGCCGTGGGCTGGAAGCCAGCGTCATTCAGCGCATCCAAAGCCTTGAGGAAGTTTTCGGTGGTCCAGGTATGGGTGGTTTCGTCGATATACTGGAGCGCGCCCGCCTTTTCAAAGTCGTTGTAGTTGATCACCATGCAGTGGGTGGTCATGCACAGGGGATATTCATAGTAGATGCCTTCGCCGTTCTTGCAGGCCGCTTCCACAGCGGGGCTGGCGGCGATGATATCATCCTTGGTATCGGCCCACAGGTCGGAGATGTCCAGCATCTTGCCAGCGGCGCCCCAGTTGGCCACCAGGCGTTCGGGGCCTTCCATCACGATGTCGGGGGTGGTCTTGGCTTCGATGGCGGTGGTCACCTGATCGTCGCCGGAGGCGTAGTCCAGATACTGCACCTTCACCTTGATTTCGGGATGGACGGCGTTGAAGTTGGCAATGATCCCGTTCACGGTCTCTTCATTGCCCCAGCTGCCGATGGGATAGGTCCACAGAGTGATTTCCACGTCCTCAGCCATGGCGAAGGCGGGAATCATCAGCATCACGCACAGGAGCAGAGCGAGCAGCTTCTTCATGAGAAAAATCCTCCTTTAAAAAAATTGTTCAGTTCGCTTCCCCGCCATACGGGAGAAGCTTCGGTTGTATTAAATGTACTACAAATCACCCCGCATGTCAATAGCAAAACAAAAATAAATTTATAAAATGACATTTTTCAAACCATATCCCTCTTTTTATTGACAAAGAAACCGTTCTGTACTATAATAAACGCAGCGAAATATCCTACATTTAAAAAGGCGGGATGCACATGACGGAAGCCGGCCGGAATGAAAAGCTGTATATTCAGGCGTTTCGGGAAATACGCGCCTACATCATGCGGCAGCGCCTCTCCCCCGGCGACCTGCTGCCCACAGAAGCGCAGCTCTGCGCCCAATTGGGGGTGAGCCGCAACGTGCTCAGGGAAGCCATCAAAAGCATGGAGCTGATGGGCATGGTGCGGGCGGTGCCGGGCCGGGGCACGGAGGTCCGGGAATTCAGCCTGGATTTTATTTTTCAAAACGTTTTGTTTTTCCACATGGACGGCCAGGACAAGCACGTCCGGGAAATGTTCTCCATCCGGAAGGCTCTGGAGCTTAGCTTCATGCGCCAGGCCTTTGACGCCATCACCAAGGAAGATATTGCAAAGATGCGCGCCTGCGCCACCGAGATCCGAAATCGTTGGGAAAACGGAGAAATGTTTGAGGAGGCGGACCGGCAGTTTCACATGACGCTGTTTCGCTCCCTGAACCATTCCATTCTCAATTCTGTGCTGGACGCCATCTGGGCGGCGGACACCGGCTTTCAGCTGGAAGCAAAAATGCCCCACCTGGCCAGCACCGTTACCAAGCATGAGCGCATCGTAGACGCCCTGGAAAAATACGATTATATTTCCTTCGCCCAGGCCATGCTGGCCCATTATTCCTCGGGCAAATACACCCAGACGGATTCTTACGAAGAATATTGAAGGAGGCGGCAAACCATGTTCATTGAAGAGATCGCAAAAGGCAAAGGCTTTTCCTTTGATTGGGGAAAACTGGGAAAGAATTTCGCCACGGCCCAGACGTTTCTTTTGAATACGGATTTTTCTTCCCTGTCCCTGGGCCGCCACGATATTGACGGAGACAATGTATTTGTAAACATGCAGGAATATACCCAGGAGGAAAAAGAACCCGCCTACGAGGCCCACGCATTGTACGCGGATATTCAATTGGTGCTCCGGGGCAGTGAACGCTTCCGCTGGGGCCTGGGCACCCTGGGGCCTTTGCAGGGGGATTTTAGAACGGTCACAGGGGTGGAAAACTGCGCGGAATTTACCCTCCATGAAAATCAGTTTGTGGTCTTTCTGCCCGGGGAACCCCACGCTCCCGGCCTGCCGGAAAAGGGCCCGGCTTTTTGCCGGAAAGCGGTGGTGAAGGTAAAAGTCAACGGATAAACCGCGGGTCCCCCATTTCACATGGGCTGCCGCCGCGCTGAAAAGGAATGCCTTACACAGAAAAACGAGGGCCTTACTGGTCCCCGTTTTTTGGTGTATAGGTTTTTCAGGCAAGGGCTAAAGCAATTCCTGCTCGTAATATGCCTTGTCCTCGTCCTTGAACACATTGAAAATCACCCGTTCCAAGGCGTCCGGGTTTTCCTGCATCCATTCCCGAACCGTTTGAACGGCGATGCCCGCCGCCCGCCGGTTGGGAAAGCGAAAGACCCCCGTGGAAATGCAGCAGAAAGCCACACTGCGCAGCCCGTTTTCTTTGCACATATTGAGCGTGTTCCGGTAACAGGCAGCCAGGTCCTTTTCCAGCCTTTCTGTGAGCGTGCCTTCCACGATGGGCCCTACGATATGAATCACCTTTTTCGCAGGCAGGTTATAGCCGTCTGTCAGCATGGGCACGGCGGTGGGCTGGTCATAGTCCGGGCCGAACTGACGCCGCAGGGCGCTCATTTGCCGGAAGCAGGCCGCCCGAAGCTGGACGCCTGCAAAGGAATGAATGCAATTATCAATGCAGGTATGCATGGGCACAAAGCACCCCAGCATTTGATTGTTGGCGGCGTTCACGATGGCGTCCACCGAAAGCCGGGTGATATCCCCCTGCCAGATGGAAAGGCCGTTTTGCAGCACGGGAATATTCTTTAATGTCACGATGCCCTTTTCCCGGGCCCGCTCCTGCAAATACTGATCCTGCACCCGGAGGACGGCCTCCGGCATCTCCCCCGGCCTGCGGATATTCATCAGTGACCGCAGCAGGTTTCTTTTTCCATCGACATCTTCGGGAGTTTTTATATCCCGGTATTCCCCGGAATCTTCCTTGAAGGCTTCCACCAGCGCATCCAGCCGTTCCGTCTGATTCATCGTATCCCTCATATTCCAAATGGTTTTCATGCGGAAACCGTTGGTTCCGTTCCTGTTTTTTTCTTCCGCTCCTGGGCGCGCCGTTTGGCATCGGCCTTGGGGTTGATCATCTGCTCCTGATGAGCGGCCTTGCAGTACGGCTGAAGGGCGCAGTGTTCACAGTCCGGCTTCTGGCTGTGGCACACCCGGCGGCCATGATAAATCATCCAATGATGAGCCTGGCTCCACGTATCCCGGGGAATCAAATCCATGAGCTGACGTTCCGTTTCCTCCACCGTCAGGGCGTCGGCCAGGCCCAGCCGGTTGGCCACCCGGAACACATGGGTATCCACGGGAATGGCAGGCACGCCAAAGGAAAAGGCCAGCACTACATTGGCGGTTTTCCGGCCCACGCCGGGCAGCTGGGTCAGTTCCTCCAGGGTGGAGGGCACTTCCCCGTCATACTTTTCCGCGATGATTTTGCAGGCGTTTACAATATTCACCGCCTTGGACTTGAACCCGCAGGATTTCACATAGGGGAACAGGATTTCCGGCGTGGTTTTCGCCATGGCCCTGGCGTCGGGAAAATCCCGGAACACGGCGGGGGTCACCTGGTTCACCCGGGCGTCGGTGCATTGGGCAGCCAAAATCGTGGCCACCAGCGTTTCATAGGGATTAGTGAATTGCAGCTCCGGCCCCGCGTTGGGATACAGCGCTGCCAGGCCCTCCAGGATCGCCTGCTGGTTTTCGTTCATAAAATAGCTCTCCCCTCTTATTTAAAAGCGACGTACAGCGCCACCGCGGCAATGCCAACGGCTGTCATCACGGCCAGGAACACCACGTTCTTTTTCGTGAAGCGCAGTTTTTCTGTGCCGCTGTACACATAGCCCAGCTTCTGGGCGGGCGGGATCACCACCCGCAAAAAAAGCACCAGCAGCACCGATTCAATGGGAAACATGACCAGGTTTTTTATCACCCGCATCACGTCAAACAGGACGTAATTTTTCCCCAGCATCATCTGATAATACAGCCACATGATGGGCGTGTTCAAAACGATATTGACGAAAAAATCAATGCAGAACCGGCTCAGCGTCACCCGCAGGGCGGTGACCTCTGTCCGGTACAGAAACAGGGCGAAGATCAGCGAACCCGCGATTTCAATGAAAATGAACGGGAAAAAATAGGGGCCGCTGGGAAAGAGCAGGCAGCCCAGGGTATCGGACACCGCCGCCGCGGCAATGGCCACCACCGGGCCAAACACCATGGCCCCAAAGGCGTTGATGAAAAAGGCAATATTGATGCGCAGATTGGCGGCGATGGGAATGCTGACGGATTTGAGCGCCACCCGAATGGCGATCATCAGCGCGGCAAAAAGCAGCATCTTTAAATTCTTGAATTCTGCCGCGGCCTGCCGCCAATAGGCCATGGAAAACGGCGTTTTATACAGGGCGTTTTTGGGCAAAGCCTGTTTTTTTTGCATAGAAAAATGCCTCCTTACAGATACAAATACAGATCCGCAGAGGCAGCCGAACCGTGCAGCGGGATGCGTGACAGCCACCGCGCCGGGTTTTTTTCCGGCTTCGTCCCATGACAACTCCCCGTTCATGGACACTTGACGCGTCTGCCACTACTCTGCTTACGAATCACGCCGCTATTGTATCATGGGGCAAAGGATTACGCAAGAAAAAAACAATTCCCGTACAAACAAAAAAAACCTTGAAAAATACCCTGGAGGGGTATATAATCAGAATACCCCCTGTGGGTATTTTGATTGGAAGGACCGGTAAAAAATGAGCGAACAGGAAAAAGGCTGCTGCTGTCCGGCAGAGGAGGAAGAGGAGCGCCTTGCCCACGGCCATAAAACCAAGGTGCGCAGTGAAGAAGAATATAAAAACCTGATCCACCGGCTCAGCCGCATCGAAGGCCAGGTGCGGGGCATCCGGGGCATGGTGGAAAAAAACGCCTACTGCACGGACATCCTGGTGCAGGTGGCGGCGGTGAACGCGGCCCTCAGCGCCTTTAACCGGGAGCTGCTGGAAAACCATATCCGCACCTGCGTCAAGCGGGATATTCTGGCCGGCAGGGAGGATACGATCGACGAGTTGATGGTCACATTGCAAAAATTAATCAAGTAAGAAGGGACGAGCTATGAAACAATACACCGTAACCGGCATGAGCTGCGCAGCTTGCAGCGCCCGGGTGGAAAAAGCGGTCAGCCAGGTGCCAGGGGTGGAAAGCTGCACGGTGAGCCTGCTCACCAATTCCATGGGCGTGGAGGGCACGGCATCGGACAAAGACATTATCAAGGCCGTGGAGGAAGCGGGCTACGGCGCCGCCAGCAAGGAGGCATCCGCTCAAAACGCTTCCGTTTCCATGGACGAAAAGGCGTTGGAGGATCGGGAAACGCCAAGGCTCAAGCGGCGGCTGATTATGTCCCTCTGCCTGCTTTTGCCGCTTATGTATATTTCCATGGGGCATATGATGTGGCATTGGCCCCTGCCCGCTTTTTTTGAAGGCAACCATATTGCCATGGGCCTTGCGGAAATGGTGCTGGCGGCGCTGGTGATGATCATCAACCAGAAATTCTTTATCAGCGGCTTCAAATCCCTTATCCACAAAGCCCCCAATATGGACACGCTGGTGGCCTTGGGCTCGGCGGCCAGCTTTGTCTGGAGCCTCTACGTGCTTTTCGCCATGACCCGAGCCGCGGCGGACGGCCATCAGGAAGCGGTCATGGGGTATATGATGGAATTCTATTTTGAATCCGCCGCTATGATCCTGACCCTGATCACCGTGGGAAAAATGCTGGAGGCCCGTTCCAAGGGCAAAACCACCGACGCTTTAAAGAGCCTGATGAAGCTGGCCCCTCAGACCGCAACGCTGATCCGGAATGGCCAGGAAACGACCGTTCCCATTGACCAGGTGCGCATTGGTGATCTCTTTGCCGTGCGGCCCGGGGAAAACATTCCCGTGGACGGCGTTGTGGTCAGCGGGGAAAGCGCGGTGAATGAATCCGCTCTTTCCGGGGAAAGTATTCCCGTGGACAAAGTGCCGGGAGACAAGGTGTCCGCCGCCACGGTGAACCAATCCGGCTATCTGCAATGCCGGGCCACCCGGGTGGGCCAGGATACCACCCTGTCCCAGATCATCAAAATGGTCAGCGACGCGGCCGCCACCAAAGCCCCTATCGCCAAGATCGCCGACAAGGTGAGCGGCGTGTTTGTGCCGGTGGTCATTTCCATCGCCCTGATCACGTTTCTGATCTGGCTGGCCGTGGGCAAGGAATTCAGCTACGCTTTGGCCCGGGGCATTTCGGTGCTGGTCATTTCCTGTCCCTGCGCCTTAGGGCTGGCCACCCCGGTAGCCATCATGGTGGGCAACGGTCTGGGTGCCAGGCACGGCATCCTGTTTAAAACCGCCGTCTCCCTGGAGGAAGCCGGGAAAGCCCAGATCGTGGCTTTGGATAAAACCGGCACCATCACCCAGGGCGCGCCTAAAGTAACGGACACGATCCCGGGAGAGGGGATTTCGGAAGAAGAACTGCTTTCCGCTGCCTTTGCACTGGAACAAAAAAGCGAGCATCCCCTGGCGAAGGCCATTGTGGAGACAGGAAGGGAAAGAAATATCCCGGCCCTGGACGTAAAGGATTTTTCCGCTTTGCCCGGCAACGGCTTGACGGCTGTGCTGAACGGTGATAAGCTGACTGGGGGAAGTTTGTCTTTCATGCACGGCCAAGCCGACATGCCCCAATCCATGATCCATCAGGCGGAACGATTGTCCGACGAAGGCAAAACGCCGCTGTTCTTTTCCCGGAATGGAAAGCTGCTGGGCATTATTGCCGTGGCGGACACTTTAAAAGAGGACAGCGCCGAAGCCATCCGTCAGCTCCAAGGGATGGGCATTCAGGCGGTCATGCTCACAGGGGATAACCAGCGCACCGCAAACGCCATCGGCAAGGCCGCCGGCGTGGATCGGGTGATTGCCGGGGTGCTGCCGGAGGGCAAGGAGCAGGTGATCCGGGAGCTGAAAAAGAAGGGCAAGGTCATCATGGTGGGCGACGGCATCAACGACGCCCCCGCCCTGACAAGAGCCGACCTGGGCATCGCCATCGGCGCGGGCACGGACATCGCCATCGACGCAGCGGACGTGGTGCTGATGAACAGCCGCCTGACGGACGTGCCCGCCGCCATCCGCCTGAGCCGGGCCACCCTGCGCAATATCCACGAAAACCTGTTCTGGGCATTCTTCTATAATTCTATCGGCATTCCCCTGGCGGCGGGGGCGTTTATCTCGCTCTTTGGCTGGACGCTGACCCCCATGTTTGGCGCGGCGGCCATGAGCCTATCCAGCTTCTGTGTGGTATCCAACGCGCTGCGGCTCAATTTCTTTGATCTGTACAGCACGAAACGGGATAAAAAAATGAAAGCGAAAAAGGAGAAAAAGAACATGGAAAAGACCCTGAAAATCGAAGGCATGATGTGCATGCATTGCTCCGGCCGGGTGCAGAAGGCCCTGGAAGCCATCGATGGCGTGGAAAGCGCCCAGGTGAGCCATGAAACCGGTACTGCCGTGGTGACCATGACTAAGGCTGTTGCCGATGACGTGCTCAAGAAAGCCGTCACCGACGCTGGCTACGTAGTGGTGGGATAAGCGGAAAAAAGCCGTCGCGGCGCTGCGAATCAGCAGCGGGCCGCGGCGGCTTTTTTCAGTTAGAAGTGAGGAGTTAGGTATGAGGAGTTCATAGTTTGCGCTTCGCGCAATAATTTTTATAACTCGTAACTTGGTGACTATCCTCGTAACTTGGTGACTATCCGGCAAGGCAGTTCCGCATGCTTTTAGAAGTTCATCTTGGGCAGGGGCACGGTGTTGATGGCGGTGGTATTGCCGCTGCGGGCAATATTGAGCACCAGGGCTACGGCGGCGATATTGGAAATGAAGTTGGAGCCGCCATAGCTCATGAACGGCAGCGGGATACCGGTAATGGGCATGATGCCCATGCACATGGCCACGTTCTGGAACACGTGGAACAGCAGCATGGAAACCACGCCGATGATCACCAGCTGGCAGAATTTATCCTGAGTGAACCGGGCGATCCAGGTCATACGCAGCACGATAAACAGGTAAGCCACCAGCAGCCCCGCGCAGCCCACAAAGCCGAAGCATTCGCCCACCACGGTGAAGATCGCGTCGGTGGAGCTTTCCGGCACATAGCCCAGGGTGGTCCAGGAGCCGGGCAGGAAAGTGCCCTGGCCGGTGAGCCGCCCCGCGCCGATGGCCCGCTGGGACATGATGATCTGATAACCGCCGGACTGCTCATACTTCTGCGGGTCCATGAAGGCCAGCAGGCGCAGGATACGGTAGTCGGTGGTTTCAGACAGCATGCCATAAGCCACGATAGCGCCGATGCCGATCACGCCCAGCACCACAAACATCAAAATGATTCGGAAATCCACCCCGGCAAAATATATCATGATCATGAACATAAAGGCGATGACGATAACGGTGCCCGTTTCTCCCTGGGCAAGCACGGTGACGGCGGGCAAACCCACGATCATCATGATCCGCACAAAATCCTTGAATTTGCTCATGGGTTTTTCTGACCGCGCCAGCTGCCGGGCCAGCATCAGCAGAATAGACAGCTTGGAAAATTCGCTGACCTGAATGGACCGGCCCAGAATATCGGAACGCAGCCAGCCCCTCAGGCCGTTGCTCACCTGGCCCAGCACCAGCGTTACCATTAGCAGCCCCAGCACGCCGTAGTACACCAGCCGGGTCCTGGCGCGGATGATTTCCGTGGGAATGGCGACGATCACGCCAATGATCGCAGGGGACACCAGCAGGAAAATGGACTGCCACATGCTGGAGCGGTTGCCCAGGATTTTATTCAGCAGCGGCAGGCCCTCCGTTTCCGCGGGCACATAACGGGCCATGGCGATGCACAATAGGCCAAACAGCGAAATCGCGTACACGGCGATCACCAGCGGCCAGTCAAACCTGCCCTCCCGGTTGCCCCGGGTTTCCTCCATCATCATGTTGAAGTCTCGCCTCCTCTGGCAAAAAACTGAAGCACAGCGCTGGGCATATACGATGGAATCGGCGCGTCGGCCCCCAGGAGCCGGGCGGCGGTTACCTCGATGGCCTTCACCACCTTACCGTCTCCGCACTTGAGGGCGGTTTCATGGCGCAGCAGCGCTTTATAGATCTTTTCGCTCTCCGGAATCACGCCCATCAGCGGCATATCCAGGGAAAGGGCCAGCTGCTCCGGCGGCGGAATCAGCCCCCGGCGTACCCACATGGGCCGCACACGATTAAACACCACGGAAGGATGGGGCTCCTCATTCTGGGAAAGCAGGCTGGACAGCCTTTCCGCATCCCGGATGGACACATCGTCCGGCGTGACCACCACCACCGGTTCCGCCGTAGCGCCCAGCAGATTTTTCAGGCCCTTGCCGATTCCGGCGGGAGCGTCCAGCAGCAGAATATCCGTCTCTTCCGCCAGCTGGGTGATGATCCTGTCCATAGCCTTGTGCTTCACATCGGACACGGACATGATCTGCGGCGCGGCCAGCAGAAGAAGATTGGGCAGTTCGGGGTGGGGCATCAGCGCGTCCTGCAATTCGCAGTTTTTTTCCACCAGGTCGCCCAGATCATAAATGATTGTATCCTGCATATTGAACATCAAATCCGCACAGCGCTGGCCCACGTCGGCGTCCAGCAGCGCCACCTTTTTGCCGCTGCGGGCGTAGAATTCCGCCAGCGCCGCGGAAAGCGTGCTCTTCCCCACGCCGCCTTTGCCGGACATGATGGAAAAAATTCTGCCCATGGTTTCACCCCCTGGCATCAGTGTTATCTGTATGCGTCCTGTCCTTCAGGATCGCTTACAGAACGATTATCGTCAGTATTTCAGTTCTAAATTCCAAGTTCTAAGTTCTAAGCAAAATAGTCACTCAGCTTTACAGGTTGATTTTAGTTCAACTAAACCAGCTTAGAACTTGGAACTTAGAACTTGGAACAATCATTTCTGGCATCGGACAGCGATCAGGGCGCCAGCTGATTGCCGCCGGGAAGGGGAATGGTAATGTCCTTCTTAGCCTTTTCATCCAGGTAATAGCCGATGAAGTCACGATTGGCGCGCACGGTGTAGCTGCCGGAGAAGCCGTTGGGGATAAAGGACACAACGCAGATTTCCGGGTCCTCCTTGGGGCAGAGGGAAATGAACCAGCCATTGTTTTCCAGGTCGATCCTCACCTTGCCAATGGTCATCTGGGAGGTTCCCGTCTTTCCCACCATCACTTCTTCAGCCTTGTATTTCCAATCGCGGAACTGGCGCACGGCGGTACCGGCTTCGTCCACCACGCCCTTCAGCCCTTCCAGGATGTATTCCAGGTATGGGCCCGCGCTGTCCAGCTTATTGAACACAGTGGCGTGGCGCTGGGAGAGGATTTCGCCCTCCGGGGAAATGATGGAATCCACGATGTTGGGGTTCCACACCGTCAGAGAACTGCTCAGGGCCCCGGCATAGCGCACCACGGAAATGGGCGTCAAAAGGGTAATGGACTGGCCCACGCCCATCTGAATTTCCTGGCCACCGCCCCATTTAATGGTGTTCAGGTAGTTCCACATGTCGGTCATCAGGGCGGCCTGCATCACCATGGTGCGGGTCATGCCCAATTCCTGCATGAAAATGGGCCGGGCCTTCACCACCCAGTCGTCCTGGGCTTCCTTGATGGCCATGTCCATCAGCTGCTTGATGCAGCGGTTCAGGCGGGCTTCGTCATAGGTGATGCCATAGCTGGCGGCAAAGTTATTGATGTGCTTTTTCAGGGAGGCTGCCACCAGGATGGGGGTGGAGGTCATCTGTTCCTCCAGGGACACGGTGGGGTCGTAGAGGTTGGTTTGGTTCCCCACGATGGGCCGCAGCTCGCCGGGCAGGTCAATGCCCGTTTTGCTGGTCAGGCCCATTTGGGCGGCGTACTTATACAGCAGCTCCTGGCCGGGATGATGGTCAAACAGCCGGGAGGCCACGGTATAGAAAAAATAGTTGCAGGAGTGGGTCAGGGCCAGAGATATATTCTGGTTGGCATGTTCTTCGGGGCTGCTGGTCCAGCACTTGGGAGCATCGGCCCAGTTGGCGGTATAGTTGGTGAAGCGGCCTTCGTCGCTGATCAGGGTTTCAGGGGTGATTTCCTTATTGGTCAGGCCTGCCAGTCCGGTGCACATTTTGAAAATGGAGCCTGGCTCAGCGCGGGTCTGGATGGCGTAATTCATCAGCAGGCCCCGCTCGTCCTGCACGATTTCCAAAGCGGGCTCGCCGCCCTGGACCATGGCGTTCAGATCATAGTTGGGATACTGGGCTAGGGCCAGGATATTGCCGGTATGCACATCCATCACGATCAGCACGCCGGTGGTGGCCAGGCGGATGGGAAATT
>CAMOUF010000190.1 GCA_946626395.1 uncultured Clostridia bacterium | reverse complement strand
TGCCATTTCGATACAATCGATGTGCGCTTTTTCGATTTCGACAATCACTGAGTCCAACCCTCCTCATCGATACGGTCGTTGTGGACTGCATCATACGGTTAGAACAGGATCAGCGGCTATAGAATTCAACGATCATGTTCTCCTGCACTTCGTAGTCAATGTCAGCGCGAGTGGGCAGGTCATTCACGGTGCCAGTCAGGTTCTGGGCATCGAAGGTGAGCCACTTGGGAGTGAGCACGGAGGTGCCTTCCCGCAGGGACTTGAACATTTCCATCTGGGTGGAACGTTCACGCAGGGTGATCACGTCGCCCTTCTTGACCTGGTAAGAAGGGATATCCACCTTCTTGCCATTCACGCGGATGTGGCCGTGGCCCACGATCTGGCGCGCCATGCGGCGGGTCTTGGCCAGGCCCAGGCGATACACCACGTTGTCCAGCCGCAGCTCCAGCAGGGACAGCATGTTTTCACCGGTAACGCCCTTCATGTTGGAGGCCTTGTCAAAGTAATGACGGAACTGCTTTTCCAGCACGCCATAGATGAACTTGACCTTCTGCTTTTCTTTCAGCTGTCCGCCATATTCGGAAACCTTCTTGCGGCGGTTGCCGGCGGGATTCCGGGTGGACTTTTTCTTGGCGTAGCCCATAGTGGCCGGAGTAATGTCAAGAGCACGGCATCTCCGGGCAATCGGCTGCTTATTGTTAGCCATTCTTGTATTCCTCCTTCAATTACACGCGGCGGCGCTTGGGCGGACGGCAGCCATTGTGAGGAATGGGCGTCACGTCCTTGATCATGGTCACATCCAGACCGGCGGTCTGCAGAGCGCGGATGGCGGCTTCACGGCCGGAACCGGGGCCTTTCACCAGCACGTCCACAGACTTGAGGCCGAATTCCTGGCTGGCCTTGGCAGCCGTTTCGGCGGCCATCTGAGCGGCGAAGGGGGTGGACTTCTTGTTGCCGCGGAAACCCATGCCGCCGGCGGAAGCCCAGGACAGGGCGTTGCCCTGCACGTCAGTGATGGTTACGATGGTATTATTGAAGGAAGAACGGATATGCGCGACGCCACGCTCCACGAGCTTCTTCTCACGGCGCTTGCGCGATACTTTCTTCAGCGCTGCTTTTTTAGGAGCCATTCTTATATCCCTCCGAACCCCTTTCGGGGCGTCCTTTTGGATGATAGCGGCTGACCAGCGTCAGGCCGCTGCTGCGTCAGGCTGGCCGGAAGAATGCCGGACCAAGCCAAACCGAAACGCATGGAAATGAGGAGAAGAAATTACTTCTTCTTGCCGCCCACAGTGCGCTTCGGGCCCTTGCGGGTGCGGGCGTTCTGCTTGGTATTCTGGCCGCGCACGGGCAGGTTGCGGCGATGGCGGACGCCGCGATAGCAGCCGATTTCCACCAGGCGCTTGATATTCAGAGAAACTTCGCGGCGCAGATCGCCCTCCACCTTCAGGTGATGTTCGATATATTCGCGCAGCTTGCTAACGTCCGATTCGCTCAGGTCCTTCACCCGGGTATCGGGATTCACTTCGGTCACTTCAAGGATCTGCTTGCTCACCGTCGGGCCAATGCCGAAGATGTAGGTCAAGCCAACCTCGACGCGCTTGTCTCGGGGCAGGTCAACACCCGCAATACGTGCCATGTGTTGGTTACACCTCCAAATGATTCTGTGGTGGTTAGGGGACGGGGAACGCATCTTTCAAGGCGCAAGGCGTAGATAACTTGTCCTTTTTAAAGGGCGTTCCGCTTTTTTCGTGTTCCGCCCGCAACCCAGGCGGAGATTTATGTGACAGCATGCATGGTCCCCGGCCCGCTTTGGCGCCGGGGCAGCCGCCCACACAGGCTTGTCTGCAAAGGAAACGGGGTTACCGGTGCTGCGGATGAAGGATTCATCCGCGCGGGGAACGCCGTCCCCGGCGTCTGCTTTCTTTTCAGGCGCTCGGGACGGCGCTCCCGGAAGCGTTCAGGGTGGGTCAGCCCTGGCGCTGCTTATGCTTGGGGTTTTCGCAGATGACCATCACGCGGCCCTTGCGCTTGATGATCTTGCATTTTTCGCAAATGGGCTTCACAGAAGGACGGACTTTCATTGGGGTTCTACCTCCTTATCAGGTGGAATCAATTCTTGCTGCGCCACGTAATGCGGCCGCGAGTCAAATCGTAGGGGGAGAGCTCGATCGTGACCTTATCCCCCGGGTAAATGCGGATGAAGTTCATACGCATCTTGCCGGAAATATGGGCCATGATGCGATGGCCGTTGGGCAGTTCAACCTGGAACATGGCATTGGGCAGCGCCTCAATGACCTTGCCTTCCATTTCGATGACATCGTCCTTGGACAAGCGGATTAACCCTCCCTGTTTTGGTTCGGCGATTCTTCGCCATTGGAATTGCGCTGGACTTGACGCAGCGCAGCGCGGATATCGCTGTCCTTGAGCTGCCCTTTGCCGAAGAGGTCCAGCAATTGGGGAAATTCATAGGGACAGGCCGCCAGATGCTTGCGCCGTTTTTTCTTGAGATGATCCAGCTTCCGGGTATCCCCGTCCGCCATCATCACAAATTCGGCGTCCAACGTATATAATACCACAAAGTACCTGCCTTTGTCACGCCCTTTTTTTGAAAAAACTGCGTAACCGGGCAAAATTGGTGGTTTCACTGATTGTTTTCCTCCCAGACGAACCCCGGAAGGGTCAAAAGTTCGGGCAGGCCCTTGGGCGTCACCGCCAAAGTATGCTCATAATGGGCGGCGGGCTTGTGGTCGTTGGTCACGATGGTCCAGCCGTCGCTGAGCTGATGGACCTGCCATTTGCCCATGGCGATCATGGGCTCCACGCAGAAAGTCATACCGGGCCGGATCCGGGAGCCATGGCCCGCAGGGCCAAAGTTTGGCACCGCCGGGTCTTCATGCATTTCCTTGCCGATGCCGTGGCCGGTCAGATCCCGCACCACGCCATAGCCGTGGGACTCGGCCAGGGTCTGCACCGCATGGCTGATATCGCCGATGCGGTTGCCGTTGACAGCCTGGCGGGCGCCTGCCCAGAAGCATTCCTCGGTGATCTGGATCAGCTTCTTTTTTTCCTCGCTGATCTTGCCCACCGGGGCGGTGAAGCAGCTGTCAGCCTGCCAGCCGTCCAGGGCCAGGGTCACGTCGATGGAAATGATACTGCCTTCCTTGAGCTCCACATTCTTGGAGGGAATGCCGTGCACCACCTCGTCGTCAATGGAAGCGCAGATGGAGGCGGGATAGCCGCAATAGCCAAGCTCTGTGGGAATGCCGCCGCCCTTGCGGATGGCTTCATCGGTAAAGGCGTTGATGTCCATGGTGGTGATGCCGGGACGGATGATCTCCCGGGTGGCCATGAGGACGTCATAGAGCAGATGACCGGCGCTGCGCATTTTTGCCAGCTGGATGGGATTCTTGATACTGATCATGCCAGCTCCAGCACCTTACGCACCTGGGCGTAGTTTTCCTGCACCGTGGCATGGGGTTCGCACTTGACGGTTTTCAGCACGCCCTTCTTCTCATAGTACGCAATGAGGGGAGCGGTCTGAGCGGCATACACGGCCAGGCGGTTCTTCACGGTTTCGGGGGCGTCATCCTTGCGCTGCACCAGGGGTTCGCCGCAGGCGGCACAGGTTTCGCTGCCGTTCAGGGTGCTGGTGTGATAGGTAGCGCCGCACTTCAGGCACACGCGCCGTCCGCTCAGACGCTTGATGATCACTTCATCGGCCAGGTCGATATTCAGGGCCACGTCGATTTTCGCAAACTGACCCAGCGCTTCCGCCTGGGGCACCGTCCGGGGGAACCCATCCAGGATATAGCCGTTTTTGCAGTCATCGGCCTGGAGGCGGTCCTTCACGATGCCGATGACCACTTCATCGGGCACCAGCTCGCCCGCTTCGATATACCGCTTGGCGGACAGGCCCATTTCGGTGCCAGCCTTCATCGCCTGGCGAAGCATATCACCGGTAGAAATCTGAGGAATCTTTTCATCCACCATCAGCAGCTGCGCCATGGTGCCCTTGCCCGCGCCGGGAGGGCCCAAAAAAATCATATTCATGCCAGCACCTCCTGTAATCATCGTATTCCATCCCAAACAAATCGATCCTGAATTATCGCTTCTTCATGACAATTGCTTGGAACGGAGAACTTTTCTCTTGGAATTTTCCTTATAGACACAAGTTGGAATGCTCCCCCTGGAGGGAAACCTTCGCTCCCGCCAGGGGTGCATTCCTTCATTTCCTGCTGCTTTTCTGTTTGGATCAGCCCAGGAAGCCTTTGTAATTGCGCATCACCAGCTGGCTCTCCACCTGGCGCACGGTTTCCAGCGCCACGCTCACGGCGATCAGGATGGAAGAAGCGCCGAAAGGAATCGCCACATTCTGCCAAACCTGCAAAGCGGAGGGGATGGTAGACAGCACCGCCAGGAAGAGAGCGGCGAACAGGGTCAGGCGGTTGGAAGTCCGCTTGAGGAATTCTACGGTCTTGCTGCCGGTACGGATACCGGGAATGTGACCGCCCTGCTGCTGGATGTTCTTGGCGATATCTTCGGGGTTAAAGGTGATGGAGGTGTAGAAGTAGCTGAACGCGATGATCAGCAGCGCGCAGATCAGCATGTACCAGGGAGAAGCCTGGTTCATATTGGCGCTCCACCACTTATACGCGCCGGAGTTGGTGCCGAACATGGCGAAGATCGTGCCCGGGAACGCCATAAAGGAATAGGCGAAGATCAGGGGCAGCACGCCCACGCTCAGCAGCTTGAGGGGGATGTGGGTGCTCTGGCCGCCGTACATCTTCCGGCCCACCACGCGCTTGGCGTACTGGACGGGGATGCGGCGTTCGGCCATATCCACAAAAGTAACCACAACCAGGATCACCAGCGTGGTCACAATGATGATAGCCAGCTGGCCCACGGCGTTCATGCCGCCGCCATTGAACACATTGGCGGTAGCGGTGACGATGCCGTTGAACAGGTTGGAAATGATACCAGCGAAGATCAACAGAGAAATGCCGTTGCCGATGCCGTTCTTGGTGATGCGTTCACCGATCCACATAGCCAGGGCAGTACCGCCAGCCATGATGATACCGATGGTCATATAGCCGAAGAAGTTGGCGTAGGTGGGCTTGATGGCCCGCAGACCGGCGATGATGCCGATCGCCTGCAGGGCGGCCAGGCCGACCGTGACATAACGGGTGATGCGGTTGATCTTTTGTTTTCCCTCTTCGCCGCCGTCCTTCTGCAGCCGCTCCAGAGCCGGGATGGCGATGGTCAGCAGCTGCATGATGATGGAAGCATTGATGTAGGGAGAAATACCCATGGCCATAATGGTCATCTGTCCGAAGGCGTTACCGGTCATCATGTTCACCAGGCCCAGCATATCGTACTGGCCCATGGCGCTCTGAACGGCTGCCACATCGACACCGGGTGCGGGGATCACGCTGACCAGACGATAGATCAGCAGCATGAAGAACGTGTAGAGCACCTTTTTCCGGAGCTCCGGGACCCGCCACACATTACGCAGGGTTTCCCACATCGTTACTTCACCTCGACTTTCCCGCCAATCGCTTCGATCTTCTGCTTCGCGGACTCAGTCACCTTGTCCACATTCACAGTGAGCTTCTTGGTCAGTTCGCCGCCGCCGAGGATTTTCACGCCGTCCAGGGTCTTTTTGATCAGGCCGGCTTCCACCAGGGTTTCAGCGGTCACCGTCATGCCGTCTTCAAACACGTTCAGGGCGGACACGTTCACAGCAGCGTATTCCTTACCGAAGATATTGGTAAAGCCGCGTTTGGGCAGGCGGCGGGTCAGAGGCATCTGGCCGCCTTCGAAGCCGGGGCGCTTGCCGCCGCCGGAGCGCGCCTTAGCGCCCTTGTGGCCTTTACCGGAGGTTTTGCCCAGCTGAGAGCCTACGCCTCGACCGAGGCGCTTCGGGGCAGTCGTCGAACCGATAGCCGGTTGCAACTCATGCAATTTCATGGGGTATACCCTCCCTTTTTATTCGTTTACTTCCTCGACCTTGACCATATGCTTCACCCGGAAGATCTGGCCGCGGACGCAGGGATTGTCCTCCTTGATGACCGTCATGCCGACCTTGTGCAGGCCCAGCGCGGCCACGGTGTCCTTATGCACCTGGAGGGAGGCGATGGGGGATTTGGTCAGAGTAATTTTCAGTTTCATCTTTCCACTCCTCCTCAGCCGATGATTTCTTCCACCGTCTTGCCGCGCATCTTGGCAACGGTCTCGGCGTTGCGCAGGCCCTTGAGGCCTTCCAGGGTGGCTTTCACGGTGTTGATGCGGTTGTTGGTTCCGAAGGTCTTGGTGCGGATGTCCTTCACCCCTGCCAATTCCAGCACGGCGCGGGCGCCGCCGCCGGCG
>CAMOUF010000189.1 GCA_946626395.1 uncultured Clostridia bacterium | reverse complement strand
CTCTTCCTCTCCGGGACGAGGCTGCCTCGATGTAGCAGAGACAGAAAGGGAATAATTGTCGTATCTTGAGATGAGTTTTTTCATCAGGGTTCCCTTCCCTGCTCCAGCAAAGCCGGACACAACTACCAATATTCCGTTTTCTGACATGCTTAAGATTAGTCCTCCAACCTTCCTACTATAGTCTCAGGCAGCAAAGCCGAAAATACCACCTGTGAACTTTCCATTACCAAAACCGCCTTCCCCCTGCTTCGCTACCGCACCAGGGATATTTGCGTATTGTCCCACGAAAAATGCTCCTGCGGGCGCACCCACGTGAAAATGAGCAAGCCCCGGGGCCGCAGCGACGATATGCTCATCATCCGCGGCGTGAACGTGTTCCCCAGCCAGATCGAAACGGTGCTGCTCAACCAGGGCTATTCCGCCAACTACCAGATCATCGTGGACCGGGTGAACCATACCGACACCCTGGACGTGCAGGTGGAAATGACCCCCGAAATGTTCACCGACAACATGGGCGAAATCGCCCAGCGCCAGAAGGCCCTGGTGGATGGCCTGCGCGCCATGCTGGGCCTGACCGCCAAGGTCACTCTGGTGGCCCCCAAGTCCATTGTCCGCAGCGAGGGCAAGGCCGTCCGCGTCATCGACAAACGGAAAATTTAAACAGGTTTCTCCCACAATGAAGGAGGTTTTCCCATGAGTGTAAAGCAGATTTCCATCTTCTTGGAGAATAAGCCCGGCTTCCTGGCGGAGGTCACCAAGGTGCTGGGGCAGAACGGCATTGACATGCGCGCCTTTTCCCTGGCGGAAAGCAACGATTTCGGCATCGCCCGCATCATTGTGGACGACGTATACAAAACCACCACTGTGCTCAAGGACGCAGGCTTCATCAACAGCGTGATCGACATTCTGGCCGTGGCCCTGCCCGACGTGCCCGGCGGGCTCAACAGCGTGCTGAACGTGCTGGCCCAGGCCCAGGTGAACGTGGATTATATGTACGCCTTCCTGGGCGGCAAAGACGGCGGCGCGTTTATGGTCTTTAAGGTCACCGATCCCGCCCGCGCCGCCGCCGCGCTCAACAAGAATGGCGTCCGCCTGCTGGATCAGGAAGAATTGTCCGACCTGTAACGTTCGTTCCCAGTCCTATAAAAACAACAGCGGTTCCCCCGGACTGATGGGAGAACCGCTGCTGTTTTTAATTGCTAGCAGTATCAAAGCAAGTTTCTCTGAATCTTGCCGCTGATGGTCTTGGGCAGTTCATCCCGAAAGACCACGATGCGGGGGTACTTATAAGGCGCGGTGCGCTGCTTGACGTAATTCTGGATTTCCTTCTTGAGCTCTTCGGTGCCCTCCTTGCCCTTGACCAGCACGAT
Organism: uncultured Clostridia bacterium; assembly: GCA_946626395.1. GTDB lineage: Bacteria > Bacillota > Clostridia > Christensenellales > Aristaeellaceae > RUG563. Next base: position 2,037 of record CAMOUF010000189.1, on the reverse strand, counting down.
ACTGGCCTTGACCACCTGGCCGCGGATGGGATCGGGCGCGGCGCTGACGCCGCACTCCAGCACGTAAGGCAATTCCATGATGACGCTCTCGATCTCGAAAGGCCCGATGCGGTAGCCGGAGGACTTGATCACATCGTCCAGGCGGCCCACATACCAGAAGAAGCCGTCCTCATCCCGCCAGGCGGTGTCGCCGGTGTGGTAGAGCCCATCCTCGTGATGATCCTCGATGCCCACATAGCCCAGATACAGGCCGCAGGCGGGCTTGCCTTCGCCCAGGCGAATGACGATCTCCCCCACTTCGCCCACAGGCACGCTCTTGCCGTTTCCGTCCACGATGTCCACATCGAACAGGGGCGAGGGCTTGCCCATGGAGCCCACCTTGGGGGTCATGCCCACCAGGTTGCCGATGGACAGGGTGGTTTCGGTCTGGCCGAAGCCTTCCATCAGGCTCAGGCCCGTGGCCTTCTGGAACTGATAGAACACTTCGGGGTTCAGCGCTTCCCCGGCCACGGTGGCATGGTGGATGGAGGACAGGTCGTATTTGCTCAAATCCTCCTTGATCAGCATGCGCAGCATGGTGGGCGGGGCGCAGAAGGTGGCGATATTGTATTGCTTGAACAGGGGCAGGATCTCTTCTGCGTGGAAGCGGTCAAAGTCGTACACGAACACGGCGGCCTCGCACAGCCATTGGCCGTACAGCTTGCCCCACAGGGCCTTGCCCCAGCCGGTGTCGGAGATGGTTAGGTGCAGTCGGCCGGGCTCCACGCAGTGCCAATATTTGGCGGTGATGAAGTGGCCCATGGGATAGGTGTGGGCGTGGGCCACCAGCTTGGGATAGCCGGTGGTGCCGCTGGTAAAGAACATGACCATGGGGTCGCTGCCGCAGGCGGTGTCCTCGGTGCGGGGGAAGCGGGAGGAGAAGCGGCCAAAGTCCACGTCAAAGTCATGCCAGCCCTCCCGGCTGCCGCCGCAGAGGATCAAGGTTTTCACGGTGGGGCACTGGGGCAGGGCCTCCTCCACGTGCTCGGCAGCCTTGCCGTGGGCGGTGCACAGGATGGCGCTGACGCCCGCTTTGTTGAAGCGGTACTCATAATCGTGGGCCAGCAATTGGTCGGTGGCCGGGATGGCGATGGCCCCGATCTTGCACAGCGCCAGCATGGACAGCCAGAAATGATATTGCCGCCTGAGCACCACCAGTACCTTATCGCCCTTCTTGATGCCCAGGGAGCGGAAGTAGTTGGCAGCGCGGTTGGACTGCTTCTTCATATCCAGGAAGGTAAAGCGCCGCTCCTGCTTATGTTCGTCCAGATGCAGCATGGCCAGGGCTTCGGGCTTGGTGTCGGCCAGGGAATCCACCACGTCGAAGGCGAAATTGAAGGTGTCCAGGTTGGAGAAGGAAATGGACTGGAGCGCCCCGGTTTCATCCTCCACCGGATGGGCGAACTTTTCATAAACGAAGTGGGCGTCCACCGGGGTCTGGCTGGCCTTGATGGTCTCCATCACCTGGCGCTCTTCCACTTCCTCGCCGGGCAGGATCACGGCCAGGAACACGCAGTCGTGCCCTTCGGCGGCGATCATGCCGTGGGGGGTGGAGGAATCGTAGTAAATGGAATCGCCCTCCCGGAGCAATTCGATATTCTGGCCCACCTGTACCTTCATGGCCCCGGACAGGATATAGTCGAATTCCTGGCCGGAGTGGGTGGTGGTGTGGATAGGCTTATCCTGCAAAGCGGGGTCGTAGGTATAGCGCACGAAATAAGGCTCGGATATTTTCTTGCGGAACATGGGGGCCAGGTTGCGGATATCGATGCCCTGCTCCTGGGCGGTCACCTCGCCCGCGCCCTTGCGGGTGATGGTATAGGAGGACAGCATTGCGCTGCGGCCTTCCAACAGGTCGATCATGTCCACCTTGAAGGTCAGGGCGCATTTATGCAGGAAGGTAAAGGGCAAATCCAAGCGGGCGTTTTCATACGCCTCATAGGTTTCCTGGGTCACATCGGTCATCCGGGCCATTTCAGCCACGGAATACCCGCTGAT
>CAMOUF010000188.1 GCA_946626395.1 uncultured Clostridia bacterium | reverse complement strand
CGGAGATCGGAAAAGGCATCTGCGCAGGCGGCGCACACAGTGTCCACGTTCACCTGGGCCAGCCAGTCCCCGCCCGGCAGTCTGCCTACCAGCCACAGCTGGGTCTGGCTGGGGCGGGTATCAGTATCCATGGGCAGGACGCCATTCCAGCTTTCCCGGTCATGCAAATCCGCGATGGTGTAGGCGGGGAAGGAGCACACCACATCCTTCATTTCCTCCCCAAAGGCCAGGTCCTCCCGGCGGAACCAGCCCTTCATGCCGTCCCTGTCCGAGCCGATTTGCAGCCGCACCCAACCGCCCCTTTCCTCGATCACCCTGCCCGTCAGCCGGGCATAGCAGGCAGCCACCGGCTTTCCTTCGGGGAGATTGGTCATTTCCGCCCCGTCCTGTTTTACGCAGGCATAGCCACTTCTGTCCAGCAGCGCTTCCGCTTCCTCAAAGCGGACGGGCATTTGGTCAAAATCCAGCCCATCCAATTCCGTGGCATAAGGGAAGCGGCCCCAATGATAATCGTCGTTGTTCTGATTGCCGTTGGAAAAGCCTCCCTGCCAGGCAATCAGGCCCTCCGGGTGAAACAGCCAAATGGTGGCGCCGTCGTTCATATAGGTCAGATGCCAGATTCCGTCCTCGCCGTAATCCAGGCCGCATTCTCCGTCCTCCAGAAACAGCTCCGCATATCCGTTGGAGGAATGAATATCATTGATGTACAGGGATTTTTCTCCCATGCGGCTTTCCGCCACAGCGTCGTATTCCCTGCCGTTCCAATGGGCGATACGCAGGCCCATCTGGCCCTGGGCGTTGCTCACCTCCGCCATGAGAAAATCCCGGGAAAAGAGCAGATTGTCCATTTCCTCCCCTTCCCGGAGCAGAAATTCCCCGCAGCCCGGCAGCGCGGCGGGCTTGATATTGCGGTCGTAATAAAATATGTTTTCCGGGTCCATGTGGGACAGCCTTTCGCTGGCTTCCGCGGACAAAGGAACCGGCGCGAAATCCTGTGCCATCCAGGGCACGGCGTCGCCTGCCTGCAGGGCATTCCGAACCGCTTCCAGCTTCCTGACCCGCAGGACAGTATCCTCGATCCGGTACAGAAAAAGCTCAGCATACGAGCCCATTTCGTTGCCCCACCGGCCGGTGCCGTACCATGTGTTGATAAATACCTGCCAGCCTGGGAAATCCTGTTCCGCCTCCGCGGCCAGGTAATCCTGCATGGGCGTTGTTTCTGCCCATGCGTTCACAGGCCCCAGCGCCAGAAGAAAAGCCAAAAGAATCAGCCACGTTTTTTTCAATGTTCTCCCTCCCTGATTTTCTTTCTATCCATCATGACAATTTCAGCGCCGGATTTGTTTCATAAAAAATGGATTTTCTGGGAGAAACCATTCTTTGGAATTACATCGCATGGCCTGCGCTTTGCTTGCCCATGCTCTTTTCTCCATATTTATTAGCTGGGGCCGCGCCATTCGTCCCTTCGGGCCGTCTGGCTGTAAGAATGGTTTCCCCAGACCCCTTTCCAAGAAAACCTTTTCGGATATATTAATTAAAAAATTATTATATTGATCCCCGCTGTTGCAAACAAACAGATTATGGATACGATGCCAGCCAATACGAACAATTTATATCGCTTTCCCCTCCGGATAACGGTACTGGAATTCGTAGATTTTGCACCATCGTTCCGCTTCGCTGCCCGGAGCCACGACGAAGACGCAGGCTTTGTTCGCCCCATACATAGCGAGCATATGCATGTCCTGCAGGCTGGAAGGCAGGATGATTGTTTCCAGGCTGGAGCATTCTCCAAAGGCGAAACCATCAATGGTTTTTATTCCTTCCGAAACGGTGACGCGGCGCAGGTTTTTACAGCGATCAAATGTGCCTATTTCAATGGCTTCTATGCTGGAAGGCACCGTAAATTCCTGAAAGGCGCAGCCGCAAAAGGCGTGCGATCCAATGGTCTTGATGGTTTCCGGCAAATCAATCGCTTTAAGGCTGGAGCAATCGTAAAACATGCTTTCCCCAATGGCTTCCAAATTTCCGGGCAGCCGGACCTGCCTGAGCGCCCGGCAATTGTAAAAGACGCCGTCACCTAAATGGGTCACGCTGTCCGGCAATTCGATGGTTTCCAGGCTTTCACAATAAGAAAAAGCGCGTTCACCAATGGAAGCAAGCCCTTCGGGCAGGAGAACGCTTTTCAGGGCACGGCTCTTTTGGAAAGCGTAATCGTTGATTCTTTTTATCCCGTCCGGAACCCGGTATTCCGTGGCGTCCGTCTGTCTCATGAAGCAGACCAGAACGCCGTCCCGCTGATTCAAAAGCGCCCCGTCCCGGACGCAGAACACCGGATGATCCTCAGGCAGCAAAATATTCTGCCCGTTGAAGGGATTGCCGTCTATCTCTTGAAGGCCAAGGGGCAGGGTGAGTTCCTTGATTTCGCTGTCTGAAAAGGCTTGATTGCCGATAAAAACGACGCTGTCCGGCAGGCGCAAGGATTTTACATCCCCGCACCCGTCAAAGGCATGGGCCTCGATGCGCCTGATGCCCTCCGGCAGCAGGACCTCTTCCAGGTCCTTTCTGCCAAAGGCCAGGTAATCCCCGCCCGCTGGTTTATAAAAGGCTTTTTCGCCAATGACAGTGACGGGATGACCGCCCAGTTTTTTTGGAACGCGAATCCTTTTCCAGATGCCCGTGTAGCCTGTCAGCTCCGCGCCGCCGTCCTCCAGCACCCGGTATTGAAAGCCCCGCACCTGCCACAGGCCCTGGCCCGCGCTATGGGGAATCAGGCAGTAATAGATTTGCAGGCATGCCAGCATAGCCGCCTCGGCGCCTGTCACCGTCACCAGCGTGCGCCAGCGGCTGGAGGGCATCTCCTCGAGCTTTTTGAGGTCGTTCCGGGTGTTTGCCGCGTACTTGAGCAGTTCTTCCTCTCCCAAACTTTTCAGTTCCTGTTCGTTTTCCAGCTTCTTTCCAATTTTGCGATAAACGGAGCCGGACATATATTCGGCAAATGTGAACATTCCCATCAAGCCCAGGATAACATATTCAATTCCGTCAATCTGCAGCGTGACCAGATACAGCAGCAGGACGCCGTCGATGAGCCCCGCCACGATCAAAAACCGGTACCAGCCAAGCAAACGCCAAAAGCAGGCCATGCGCTCTCCCGCCGGACCGTTGAGATAATCCAGGGCCTGCTGCCGGGTGTCTATCTTCTGCCATACAGCTTCCCCCATGCGGCTGTATTGCTTGAACAGACTGTGGCAGGCCAGCGTTTCGGCGATCCGCGTCATCAGCCCTGTAGCGGCCCCAACGACCAGCACAACAGCAGGGAACAAGAACATCAGCAGAATATCCATCCAAGTCTCCTTCCTTTTCGCGAGCCTCTCTGCGTATTCCTTCATTTGCGGAACACTTTCAATCACCAAGTGAGGAGTGAGGAATGAGGCGTCAGGCGTTGAAAATTGTTTATGCGCAAACCAATTTGCGAATATGATGCGGCATGAAGAAAATCGACACCGGGCTTCTGGCTGAGCTCTCCGCCTGCCTGCTGTAAATGGCCCAAATTTGTCGCTTTGCAGGCGACCCCTTTTCTGCTTTTATCTGCTATACTGATGCCATCAGAAGCAAGGAGGTGCATGCGCATGATGGGTGCAATTTTAGGCGATATGATCGGCGCCCCATATGAATTTGACCGTGGCGGCAAAACCAAGGATTTTCCGCTCTTTAGCTCTGGCTCGGAATTTACCGATGATTCCGTGATGACCGTGGCGGTGGCGGAAGCCCTGCTGGACACCCTGGGCCAGCCGGAGGAAGACATCCTTGACGCCCTGACTTCTTCCATGCAGAAGTGGGGCAGAAAATACCCCGACGCGGGATACGGCCTCAGGTTCTATCAATGGCTGCATCAGAAGTTTCCCACGCCCTACGGCAGCTTTGGAAACGGCTCGGCCATGCGGGGGTCCGCCGCCGGATGGCTGTTTGGAACCCTGGAGGAAACCCGGCGCATGGCCCGGCTGACCGCCCAGGTGTCCCACAATCATCCGGAAGGCATCAAGGGCGCGGAGGCCACGGCCAGCGCCATCTTCCTGGCGCGCACCGGCAGCACGAAGGAAGAAATCAAGGACTACATCATCCGGGAATTTGGCTACGATCTGAGCCGCACCTGCGATGAGATCAGGCCCTTTTACCATCACGTGGAATCCTGCCAGCAGACAGTGCCGGAAGCCATCACGGCCTTTTTAGAAGGAACTTCCTTCGAGGACGTGATCCGCACCGCCGTCTCCCTGGGCGGGGACTGCGATACCCTGACCTGCATTGCGGGCGGCATCGCGGAAGCCTTTTACGGCCTGCCCGGCAGCATGGAGAAGGAGGGCCGGAACCGGCTGCCGGAGGAGATGCTGGCCGTCATCGACCGATTCTGCCGCCAGGCGCAGACCATGGGTTAATTTTCCCTCCCCCGCCGCAAAAACGCGGCAGGGGATTTTTTATCCGCCAATACCGTCAGTTCTTCTTCTCGTACGTGATCGCAGCGCTGACCGCGGGCGATTCCGCCCCGTTGGGGGTAAAGGTGAGAAAGCCATTGCTCAAGGCGACAGTGCCGGTAGAGCCCTTCACCGCGCCGTTTTTCAGCAGCAGCTGCACCAGCTTTTCATTGAGCAGCGGCCCGCCGCCGCGCTTTAAGCCATCCTTCCACAGGGTAAAATGGCAGCCCTCCTTCCAGCCGGAGCAGCCGAAGGCCTTTTGATTTTCCTGCACCGCTTTGCCGCACAGGGGGCAGGCCACGCCCTCCACGGGCTTTACGGCGCTTGTTTTCTTTCTGCCCGCGCCTTTTTTGCCCCGGCGCATTTCCTCGGGGAAGGAGGCGTCGGTTTTCGTGTCCCGGGCATAGGTGACCAGGAAGGTGCTCAGGCGGCGGATGCCCTCCATGAACCGCTGGGTGTCCCGCTGGTTATGGGCGATTTCGTCCAGGGCCAGCTCCCATTTGCCGGTGGTTTCCGGGGAGGCGATTTCCGGCGGCGCGATGGCGATGAGGCTCACGCCCTTTTCCGTGGCGTTCAGGGCCCGGCCCCGGCGGGCGGCATAGCCCACCTGGATCAGCCGCTCGATGATGGCGGCGCGGGTGGCGGGGGTGCCCAGGCCGCTGCCCTTCATCTGCTCCCGCAGCTTTTCATCCTCCAGCTCCCTGCCCGCGTTTTCCATGGCGGCCAGGAGGGAGGCGTCGGTGTGGGGGGCCGGGGGCTTGGTGGCCTCTTTTTTCACGGAGGCCTTGACCACCGTTCGATTGTCGCCCTCCTGCAGAACAGGCAGGGCGGCTTCCTCCTCCTTGTCGGCGGGGTACACGTCTTTCCAGCCGTTGACGCGCACGGTGCGGCCCGTGGTCTTGAAGGCGTGGCCTTCGCTTCCGGTGATCACCTTGATGGCATCATATTCGTGAGCGGGATAAAACACCGCGGTCAGCCGTCGGGCGATCATATCGAACAGCTTTTGCGCGTCGGCGGGCAGCTTGTCTATCGGCGCGGTCTGGGGGGTGGGAATGATGGCGTGGTGGTCGGAGATTTTTTCATTGTCGAAAATCCGCCTGGAAATGGGCAGCTTGTTTTCTTCTTTCCAGGGAATGTTGTTCACCCACTCCTGATACTGCCCCGGCAGCTTATGCAGGGTCTGGACCGTCCGGCCGATCATGTCCATAGGCAGATAGCGGCTGTCGGTGCGGGGGTAGGTGATGGCCTTCCATTTTTCGTATAGTTCCTGGGCGATTTTCAGGGTCTTATCAGCGGTAAAGCCCAGCTTGCGGTTAGCCTCCCGCTGGAGGGAGGTCAGGTCATACAGTTGAGGCGGCAGCTCCTTTTTTGCTTCGGCGGTGACGCTTTTGACCGTAGCCCCCTTGCCCTTCACAGCCTTGGCGATTTCATCGGCCTTTTCCTTGGTGGGGATGCGGTGGGCTTTCTTTTCGTCCTCCGCCTTCTCGTCGAACCATTGGCCGGTATAGT
>CAMOUF010000187.1 GCA_946626395.1 uncultured Clostridia bacterium | reverse complement strand
TGGGAATGATGGCGTGGTGGTCGGAGATTTTTTCATTGTCGAAAATCCGCCGGGGAATGGGCAGCTTGTTTTCTTCTTTCCAGGGAATATTCTTCACCCACTCCTGATACTGTCCCGGCAGCTTATGCAGGGTCTGGACCGTCCGGCCGATCATGTCCAAAGGCAGATAGCGGCTGTCGGTGCGAGGGTAGGTGATGGCCTTCCATTTTTCGTATAGCTCCTGGGCGATTTTCAGCGTCTTGTCGGCAGTAAAGCCCAGCTTGCGGTTGGCCTCCCGCTGGAGAGAGGTCAGGTCGTACAATTGGGGCGGCAGTTCTTTTTTCGCTTCGGCGGTGACGCTTTTGACCGTAGCCCCCTTGCCCTTCACCGCCTTGGCGATTTCATCGGCCTTTTCCTTGGTGGGGATGCGGTGGGCTTTCTTTTCGTCCTCCGCCTTCTCGTCGAACCATTGGCCGGTATAGTCCCCGAAATCCGCGGTGACGGTGAAATAATCCTCGGGCTTAAAATTAGCGATTTCGTGATAGCGCTTCACCAGAATGGCCAGGGTGGGCGTTTGCACCCGGCCGATGGACAAAAGCGCGTCAAACCGCAGGGTAAAGGCCCGGCTGGCGTTCATGCCCCCCAGCCAATCCGCCTCCGAACGGCAGGCGGCGCTGCGGTACAGCCCATCGTATTCCCCGGCGGGCTTGAGGGTGGCAAAGCCTTCCCGGATGGCCTCGTCGGTCATGGAGGAAATCCACAGCCGGTCCACGGGCTTTTTGCATTTGGCCTGGGAATAAATCAGCCGGAAGATCAGTTCCCCTTCCCGCCCGGCGTCGGTGGCGCAGATGAGCTTTTCCGTGTCCGGGTCGTTCATCAGCTTTTTCACAATGCTGTACTGGCTGCGGGTTTTGGAAATCACCTTGGTGGGAATATGCTCAGGCAGCATGGGCAAATCGTCCATGCGCCATTTTTTATATTTTTCGTCGATCTCGTCCGGCTCGCACAGGGTCACCAGATGGCCCATGGCCCAGGTGACCAGATAGTTTTCTCCCTTGAGAAATCCCTCTCCGCGCTCCCGGCAGCCCAGCACCCGGGCGATATCCCGCCCCACGCTGGGCTTTTCCGCTACCACTACGATCATGCTGTTCCCTCTCTTTCTGCTTTCCTATCTTACCACAGTTCCGAAAAAAAGAAAAGGCGCGGCGGGGCCGCCGCGGCGTTTGCTATTTTGGGGCAAGTGATTTATAATAGAGAAGGGAGGGAAGCCAGTATGGAGGAGAATGAGAAAAAAATTGCCGCGGTCACCTTTTATCATCATTCCGGGTTCACCGTGGAAATCAAGGATACCCTGATGGTTTTCGATTATTGGCGGGGCGAGCACGGGGAACTGACCGCCGAAACCCAGCTGACCCAGCGGGATTTCGAGGGCTTCAAGCAGGTGCTGGTGTTCGTGTCCCACGATCACGAGGATCATTTGGACAATATCATTTATTCCTGGAGCATGCATAAATACCCCATCACCTATATCATCGCCGACGACCTGCCCGAAGACAAGCCGGGCAAGCGGGTCAAGCCCGGGGACACACTGACCCTGGGGGACGCGGAGATTCGCGTTTTTTCCTCCACGGACAAGGGCGTGTCCTTCTATGTGACGGTGGACGGCCTGCACGTGTTCCACGCCGGGGACCTAAACCTGTGGCACTGGCGGGAGGAAAGCAGCCTGCGGGAGATCGCCCAGGCGGAAAAGGATTTTTACGAGGCCATGCGCCCCATCGAGCGCCTGCCCATCGACATTGCCATGTTCCCGGTGGACCCCCGCATGGGCGGCTTTTACGACGCCGGGGCCAATTATTTCGTCATGTCCGCCAAGCCCCGGCTGTTCATTCCCATGCACTGGCAGGGCCGCGCCGAGGTGGCCACCAGTTTTGCCCGGAAGGGGCGCACCAAGTATACCGAGGTCCTGGCCCTGACCAAGCCCCGGGAGCGGGCCGAATTGGAATTTGGCAAGCATGAACTGCACATCCATGTGTTCACCATCATGCCGCCCATCGACAAAAAAGACGAGGACGTGGCCGTCTTTGACGCCAACAACCCCTTCACCGATACCGATTTGCCCGTGAAGCTGGAATAACTTTGGCTCATATAGGAAAGAGGGCGGAACGCCGTGCGTTCCGCCCTCTTGGTTTTTGGCCGATAACCAGCCGGTCATTCATGCTTCTTCTTTTTCATCAGCATCAGCGCCACGCCAGCGCCCAGCACCAGCGCCGCGCCCAGGATGTAATACAGCGCCGTGCCGCTGCCGCCGGTGGCGGGAAGCTCCACGCCGGGTTGGTTGGGAATGGTGATCGTCCACACGCCGGAAGATTCATCCTTGGTTAGAGTAACATTCATCGGGTTTCCTCCCAACAAAGAAATGCCATCTTCTGTAACATTGAACGTGATCAGCCCAGACAGCTTATTATATCCCGCAGGCGCGCTGATTTCCGTCAGGATATACTGCCCAATGGGCAAGCTGAACAGCGTGTCATCAGCCGAATTGCCGCTGGGAAGGAAACCAATTTTCCCTTCTGTATTCATGGATACCAAATTACGCAGATCATTAAATCCAATGATGGTCTCCTCGCTGGTCAAATCGAATGTCGCGCCAGACAATCCGCTTCCGCTTTCATTCACCTTCTGGATTTTCACGTTCTGCCTGATCAGCGTATAAGTGTTCTGAACAACGACTTCCTTCTGCTGCCCTGCAACAATCTCCACAACAGCGCTTTCATTGGTTTCAGTGGCACTGGCAAAGGGATCCTCGGTAGAGGCCGGCGTCCGTTCCGCGACAGCCACTTCCAGGCTGTAAGCGGGGAAGGGATCGGAGGCCTCTGTTTTTTCGGAGACAGTGTACTGGCCAGGCAGCAGGTTTTCGATGGTCTTTGTTTCGCCGGGCTTCACAGCAATCGTGACTTCGTCATCCGAAACCGTTCCGTCATCCTTGATGAATTTTCCGTCTTCATTCTTGACGATCATCAGGAATTCATGGTCATCCACACCATTCGGCTTTTCGCCCGCTGCAATTTTTGTAAGGTTCAGGCTGCCAAAGTTTGCCTTGTAATCATTCGTCAAGGTAATTGCAGATGGCGTACCCTTCACAGGCGTCACAGTTTCCGGAGAAACAGTACCCGTCCAAGTATAGCCGGAAATTTCAGGGGACTGGTCGGCGGTCACAGCAGGCGTGGTTGTCTCCGTCAGCTCCACAACGTGATACTCATTTCCCGCGACGACTTTGATGCCGTTTGTTCCATCGTTCAGCCTTGCATCGTCACTGTCGCCGGTGTAGATATTATTATCGTTCGGCTTGACATTATAAATCGTCGCTTTCGTCACATCCGTCGTAAAGCTGCCATTGTTATCGTTATCACTGTTAACGACATACACCGTTTCTCCTACTGCTTCGGTCATCGTGTCGTTGATAACAACAAAGTAGTACCGTTTGGCGTTTGTTACATCCTGCGGCGCATGGCCCTTCACAGTTTTGGTAACTTTCAGCCTGCTGTAATTATCCTCGCCGGTGTACTTGTTCTGCAGGTTCGACATGCCTGATCCAATCGCTGCAGTATTTCCATAGGTTCCCTTGGTGATCGTCACTGTCTGTTCAGATACAAGTTCGCCGCCCTCTTTCAGCCGATAGCCAGGCAGAAGAGTTCTTGCCTGATTCACGTCTTCCTTGAACGTATACGTATCTACCGGCAGCCAGGCCAATTGCGTATAGGTGTGCTCATGCGTGCTTGCGCTTCCGGACTCGCGGACGAACGCGGACAGGGGAATCTTGGGGATTGGCGTGCCCGCATTCACCTCGGCCTGCGTGACGACGCCATCATAGATATAATGGCCGGCATTCACTCCCTCGGTTTCTTTCTTCAGCTTGACATAGTTCCCCTGGCTGTCCTGAACGGTGAATTCCAGCACCGTCCAGAGCTTTTCCATGTCTTCGCCGTCCAGATAGAAGTTCTGCACGTCGAACTGTTTGCGCATCTGCAGGTAGCCCCTGGTCTGCCATACGGCATACATATCATGGTACTGCAGCCGATCGTCCGCCGCAACCTGGGTCACTTCGCGACCATTATAGTCGCTTGTGGCATCATTCAGATAATACTTTCCGTCCTGATACTTCAAGTAAATATCATTCTCGGTCAGCTCGAGCACTTTGCCCGTCGGCGGGTTGCCCTCTGTGCCGGCAGCGCTTTCAGACGTTCCGGTAAGCACACGGGCCCAGCCGAGGAAGATATATCCATCCCGGGCAGGCGCGTCCGGAATGGGCACGGCTTCATTGATCCCTATATCTTCGTTCTGATGGAAGGAATCGTGCCGGCCAGCGTCATTGTCTGAATAGTTTTTAAACCACCAGATATGCGTCGATTCGCCGTCGGCCGCTTCGTCAAATTCCGGTCTCAGCCGGATTGTATACGTATATTTTCCCGGCTGATCGGCCACGGCTGCCTTCTCGGCATACTCTTCTCTCACAATGAATTTTTCTCCAGGCTTCACGATGATATTCGTATCTACATATTTACCTTGCGTCTCATCCCAATCCTGGACGACCCAGTGCTTAAAGAACATACCTTCGGGCGCTCTGCATGCCGCCTGTGCTGTTGCTTCCGCCAAATCAGGGTATAGCGAAGTGTCAGTCGGCATGCCCCTGCCTGTATTTCCTTTCCCGTCTCTGGGATAATAGAGAATGCCGATGCCTTCCGCGCCTTCCAGGATTTTGCGCCACTTGGCATAAAGATCCAGCTTTTTCGTGATCCAGAAGCGGTCGATATCCTTATTGATCTGCTGCGTCGGGTTGCCCCATTTATCGGTTTCTGTCGACTCTGTCTTATCATAAGGCGTCGTAACCGTATCCTCATTCAGCACGATATAGGAGCTGAACAGGGAGCTGCTGCTTAAGCTGGGGTCCGTATACCAGCCAACGAACTCATACCCGCTGCCTTCGCGCTTGCCGGTGGGGGTGCTGACCGTGTCGCCTAACGAAACGCGGAAACTTGTGCTCACGCTATCCGAGCCCCAATCCAGATTCGGGTCTGTTCCGGCGTTGGGATGCAGGAACACGCGGTATTCAATCTGCCGCCATTTGGCATAGACCGTCACGCCGCCTTTGGGCATGGTCGTGAAGTTATAGGGGTGCGTGCACGCTTTATCAATATACCAGCCGTCAAACACATAATTGGCTTTGGCAGGCGTGTAATAATTCGCTCCGCCTTTTCCATAAGAGGAAATGTCCGCCTGATAAAGGATGTCGCCAGAAGTGCCCCATGTCGCCTCTTTGTCTTCATCAAGGATATTCCCGTTACCGTCCACATAGATGCCGTCCAAATAGTTGATCTTGTAAGAATCACGGCTGTAGAAGAAGTAGATCGACTGGTCTTGGGTTGTACTTGCGATATAGTATTGCCCGCTTATACCGTCAAATGTTCTTGGTGTCAAGGCGGGGCCATTTACAGTCTCTGCTGCCGCAACTTTGGTAAATCCATCCAGTTCCAAGAAGTCTTCTGCCGTAACGCCGTTATATCGGGCCTTGATCGTGTTATAAAGAACATACCGAGTGCCGTTCCGCGTGACAATGTTTTGCGTATCTGTGGGCAATGCTTCCACATAGTAATTCATCGTTTTTAGCGGACGTTCTGCTACGTCAAGGTTGAAAATTATGCTTTCAGCAGGCATGGTTTCAACACTCACCATAACCTCGGTCCACCCTTGACTATTCGACTGCGGTTTCCAGCGTTCGCCATTATCATAGGTCACACCATTGGAGCCGACGATAGGGAAGTTGTTAGAAATGTTTTGCTCATATAGAGCAGTGATGGTTTTTACTACACCGCCAGGATTATTAGGAACGCTTGTGATGCTGCTCGCTTCCCAAACATACTGACCTTCGCTTGTAATCTGGTACCAGGTTCCATTGATCTTTATTGCATAGGTTCTATTATATTGGTTACCATAACGAGATACTTCGTAACCGTTTTTATTTCTCTTGTTACTTTCTAATGTTGAAATATTACCTGCGTTAGTTATCGCGTTACCTACCGGTGCATCGCTATACGTTCTCCCTCCATAAACGTATGTAATATTAGATCCTCCAGAACTACTGTCAATAAAAGTAAGCGTATACTCCGTCCTGTCGTAGTACACATTGACCACAGCGTTGCCTTCGGGAGCGATTTCTACGTTCTGATCAAACTCCTTCAGATGAAAACCAGTATATTGCTTATTCTGATTATTTACACGAGCATAAGCATTATTGCCAGTACCCTGTTGAGTTACACTGGTTATATTCTGACCCACAGTGCCCGTCAGGGGAATGGCTTCTTCAAAGTCGTAGCCATCGCCATTGATATTTTGTTTCCAGATAATGACAGTATAGGGGGCATTCGTAATGGGGATCCAGCTGGCATAGACAGTCGTTCTGTCGTTAATGGGACTGCCAAATTCAAACTTACCCGTCGTATTAGAAGGATTCGCCGCGTGGGCGTCCGCGTGCTCCTTGGTGTCGTACCATCCGCCGAAAATATACCCTTGGCGAAGCATGGCGCTGTCATCGCAGGGCTGTTCTGTATTATCCCCGCTCTTCACGAACTGGGGCGCGTTGTACTTGCCGCCTTTGCCGTTTTCATCAAACACCAGCCAATGGCCTTCCGGCGCGTTGACGGTAAAGAAGATATTGTTTTTGATGGTAATACTGTCGCCATTTACATATAAACCGCCCTCGGGAATTGGGGAGGTGACTCTGGGATACACATTTTCGTCCAAAATCCAGCCTTCAAAATTATGAACGTCATCTTTGGGGGTATAGGACATCTGAATCGGATAGGTAATTTCAGCCGTTCCGTGTTCGGATTCTTTTATCAAAACGGCATCCTTCGCAATCACGGTCCCATCGATGTCCCTAAACGTGATGTTATAAACCATACAGATTGCGGCGTAGAACTTGTGCTCGGTGGTACCTTCAGTAATAACCTGTTCGGAAGCCCATCTGCGCACGTCGTCAATCGTCATGACATTGCCTAAATCCGCGGTGGTAAAGTCAGGATTATCCAGAATCCATCCGCCGAAGAATCGGCCGTTCATCAATCCTTCCCCTACGCCGGGGTCATACAGAATCGCTTCCAGTTCGTCCAGCGTATCATCGTTTTTCACATACATGGTGGCAATAAGGTTTTCGCCATTATAAAACTGCACCTTCATGCGGGCTTTTTCATCCGTGCTTCCATCCACCACCGCGTACACAGAGAAGCCGGAGGCATCAAAAGTAACCTCTGCGCCGTCGATTTCCGCTTCCACGGGCTCGGCGTTGGGGTTAAAGTGCAGCACATGGGTAATGGTTTCTTCGCCGGGCTCGGGCTTATCGGCCAGCTCGATGGTCACCTGCACGGTGGTGCCGGGAGCGGGCTGGAGCTTTTCGCCGTCCTTGGTGATGGTGATATCGAAGAAACGGGCGTAGGTCAGATCAACCTTATTCAGTTCCAGGGATTCGGCAGCCAATTTCAGATAGCCGTCATACGCGGCATCGTCAATCTCGGTCACTTCCAATTGGGCGTCCTGGGGGATGCCGGAATCGGCTTCGGCGGTGACGGTGATTTTGTAGTTCTGGCCGTCGGAGGCCAGGACGGTCTTTTCGATGATGATGGTGCTGTTCACCAGAGCGTAGGTGGTGAATTTGGAGGTGGTGAAATCGAAGGAGGTGACGCTGCCGGTTTCGTCCAGGTTGAAGTTCACGTTTTCCACTGCCTGGGGCTCAGCGCCGCTGATTTCCAGCAGGGTCATGGTTTCGCCCTCTTCCAGGGGCTTGGTGGAGGTGGGCACAAAGGAAACATGCGCCTCGCCCTTGGGGGCGGCGAAGCGGTTATTAGCCAGCACGTTCAGCTTGAAATATTCGATACTGTTGATATTCAGCTTTTCATTGGCGGACAGGTTCCGGGCCAGCGCATCCTCCACGGCCTGGGCGTTGGCGGAGGCAGTGGTATTGGCAGCCGTTTTGGCGGCAGCCTTGGTTCTGGCAGTGATTTGATCCGCGCCGGAGGCATTGAGCCGCATGGGGGCGGCAGGAGCCGGTTCCTCGCCGCTTTCCACGGTGAGGGTGGCGTCCAGGGGCAGCACGCCCACGTCATAGCCCAGGATGATGGTATAATTGCCAAATTCCACCGGGGCCAGTTCAATATAGTCCGTCAGCTCGATGCCGTCCACGGGGAGATAGCCGTTCGCTTCCTCGCCGTCCTCGGTGAAATAGCTGACATAATACCATTCGGCGTCCAGGCCGATGACCCGGCGGATCATGGTCACCAGATCACCCTGGAAAAGCTCGCCGATGGCGAAATCGGACAAGGCGCTGGGACGCTGATACAAGGTGACGCTTTCAGCCGTCACCCGGCCAGCAAAGCCCTCCAGGCTCTCCGCCTGGGCGGGCAGCACCACGCCGTACACCGCCCAGCAATCGGCGGTGAAGGAAATGGCCTGGCCGTTCACAGCGGCGGGAAGGATCACCGGGCCCTCGTCCCCAAAGAAGATGACCCGCACATCGCCTTCCGGCGCGTCGGTCAGGGTGAGGGTAACGGTCACAGGCGCGGCGATTTCCGCCACCGCGTCGCCGCTGATGGCGGCAACGTCAAAGAAGCGGGCATAGGCCAGCGCGTCCACGCCCAGGGCGTCCGCCGTCTGGTTCGCCAAATCCGCGTAATCATATGCTTCTTGAGCGGTGATTTCGTAAATGTCCAGCACCGCGTCCTCGGGCAGCGCGGCTTCCGCGCTCAGCTCCACCGCAGCGGAGGCCCCTTGCAGCTCCTGGCTCAGCGTCATGGGCGCGGGGGTCGCTTCATCCGTGGGTTCTTCGGAAGGTTCTTCCGTGGGCTCTTCGGTGGGTTCTTCGGAAGGTTCTTCCGTGGGCTCCTCAGTCGGTTCTTCGGAAGGTTCTTCCGTGGGCTCCTCTGTGGGTTCTTCCGTGGGCTCCTCAGTCGGTTCTTCGGAAGGTTCTTCCGTGGGCTCCTCTGTGGGTTCTTCCGTGGGCTCC
>CAMOUF010000186.1 GCA_946626395.1 uncultured Clostridia bacterium | reverse complement strand
CTGGACAACGAAGGCCTGGGCTCCATTGACGTAACCGACTACGTCTACGGCCTGGACTTCATCGACACGAACAATATCGGCTACATCGGCTGGGCCCTTGGGGGCTCCCGTGTGAACGCGGCCCTGTACGTGCCGGATCCGAACGGCGAGACCGTGACCGACGCCAACGGCAACGTCACCCCCAAGCAGGTCATCCGTGACGGCGTGAAGGGCGTCATGTACGTGGGCGCCGGCGGCCTGCTCTCCAGCGATTACCAGATCAACAGCGCACTGTTCGAGGGCCAGTGGGACAACCTGTACCGCGGAGACCGCCGCGACATGTACAAGAACCCGCAGTACGCCGGCGTCCTGGGCCTGGACCAGTTCGAGTTCTGGAAATGGTACGGCGATCCGCAGAACGGCACCGGCCGCATCTACTATGAGGGCTGGACCGGCCACACCATCGGCCTGTCGAGCTACTCCTTCGTGAAGGCCGCCTGCGACTTCTACACCACCACCTTCGGCCTGAGCAACGATTTCCCCATCCTGTATCTGTGGAAGGAATTCGGCACCGCCCTGGCCTTTATCGCCATCATCGTGGCCATGATCTGTGTGGTGCTGCTGCTGGTGGATACCGAATACTTTAAGAAGGACCTGGTGGCCAAGAACAGAATCATCCTGGAAGCCAACCCCAAGAGCTGGGTCACCTGGCTGGGCCTGATCCTGCCCGCCATCTTCGGCGCGGCCATCGCCGCCTGGGCCGTGCCCACCGGCCAGGGCATCCTGAACCAGTGGGTCACCGCCGATCAGATCCACGGCACCAACATTCAGAACGTGAACGGCCTGGTGTTCTGGCTGTGCTGCCTGCAGGTGTTCGGCCTGGTGCTGTGGGCCCTGATCAATTTCGTGTTCGTGAAAACCGATAAGCGCGCCCTGAAAGAGCAAATCACCCTGCCCGGCACCCGGAAGGGCGTCATGTTCTTAAAGGCCCTGCTGCTCAGCTTCGTAAGCCTGTTCGCCGTTTACTTCGTGATCACCTTCGGCGAGCAGCTCTTCTCCATCAGCCCCCGCTTCTGGAAGGTGCAGATGAACAGCCTGACCCGGCTGCGCATGGAAAAGTTCCTGATCTACTTCCCGCTGTATCTGGTGCCGTTCCTGATTGCCAACTACCTGCACTCCACCAGCTTCTATCTGGAAAAGAAGCCCGTCCTGTCCGGCGTGCTGTTCTGGCTGGCCAACGGCCTGCCCCCCATGTGCTTCCTGCTGTATGCCTACGGCAAGATCGCCCTGTTCCACACCACGCCCATCACCAGCCTGGGCATGTCCCGCGCCAACGGCTCCCTGGTGGACGCCGCCATCATGATGATCCCTGTGGGCATCCTGGCCTATACCCTGTACAGAAAGACCAAGAACTTCTATCTGCCCGCTGTGTTCAACGCCATGTTCTTCACCTGGATGGCCGTGGCCACCGACCTGATCTTCATTGGCAGATAATCAGCGCCATTTGTAACTGTTCAATCGTATCAAGAACGCTTTAAGTGATTAGGCAATAGGCATCAGGCAATAGGCAATAGTTAAAAGAGTGCAGTGTACAAAGTTCAGAGTGCAGAGAATATAGACGAACACAAACAACATATCCAAACTTGGAATGGCTAAATGATCTGAACTCTTCACTCTATACTTTCGTTTTCCTATTGCCTATTGCCTGTTGCCTGGTGACTTAAAGTGCTCTTCAAATGATTGCGGCTGAACAGATATCTCCATTTATAGAATGACAGTGGCCCCTCCGGATGAACCGGAGGGGCCCTTTTCAGTCGTTTTCCGAATGAGGCGCGTGGATGCGGTGGATGCCTGCCAGGGAGGAAACGTTCCTGGCCTCCTCCTCCGTCTGCACCTGGGCAGCCAGCATGCCGGTGCATTCCGTGGCGCTGGCCGCCTGCTGAATGTCATAGAAAGCTTCGTTCTGGTCCGGGCCGTTCGGACGCCTGTGCTTTTTTCCGGGGCAGGAGGCGTCGGGCGGGGGCGGCGCGGGCTTGATCCTGGGCGGACGCGCGGAGCCGCTCATTTGGTTTCGTAGCTCTGGCACATGGTTTCATCCGACGGGTCGCCGGAATAGGCCATGGGCGTGGGGGAAACCTGGATCGCCTCCAGGGAGCAAAGACCCTGCTCTTCCTTCAAATGGCGGCAGGATTCCACGGAACAATGTATGCACTGGTTTCTCTTTTCTGCCATACCGCTGTCACTCCTTTTCAAATGGGTCATGGGAACACGCGAAGGGGCCCCGCGCGCCAGGGCCCGAGGGGCCCGCTTTTCCCGCCCCGCGGACCGAAAGCTGCGGCCGGGCTCATGATCCCGGCATCGGGCTTTCGCGCTGAAAGGCGGAAGGGCGCGGCCGCACTCTTTCCGCGTACATCCAGTATGCGCAAAAAAAGCCCTTGCCATACAGGAAAAATTATGATAGAGTTACTTTTTGCCGACTGTTCTCGGCAGCGGATGATGCGCGATTTGCCGCGCCACCCATCCGAAAAAAACAGGATGCGCAACAAGCCATCCTCAAGAAAGGAGATTTTGACATGGAGAATAACAAATTCAATGTCAAAACCTTATGCATTGGCGGAGCGATCGCCGCGCTGTATGTGGTGCTGACCCTGTTGGCTCAGGCCTTTGGCTTGGCCAGCGGAGCCATTCAGATCCGCCTCTCTGAAGCGCTCACCATCCTTCCCTGTTTTACCGCTGCCGCGATACCGGGGTTGACAGTGGGATGCGTGCTTGCCAATCTGTTCACGGGCTGCGCGCTGTGGGATGTGGTCTTTGGCAGCTTGGCAACGTTCATCGGCGCTGTGGGCACACGCCTGCTGCGCAAAAAGCCCCTGCTTGCCTGGATTCCGCCGGTTCTGAGCAATGCCGTGATCGTTCCCATCGTTCTGATGAAAGTCTATGGCGTAGCGGACGTTGCGGTCTTTGGCAAGACGTTTGTGGGGTCTTCGCTTTGGCCCATGCTGGTTGTGACGGTTGGGATCGGCGAAGTGATCGCCTGCGGCATCCTGGGGTTGCTGCTGTATAAAGCTCTTTCCAAAACGAAGATTTTCTGAGGATTCAGAATATCAATTCACTGATGCCCTGGAAAAGGCCCAGCCTGGATCAGGAAGCATCGCATAGATGAAAAAAGCGCGAACGGAAAAACACCGTCCGCGCTTTTTTATGCTGTACATCAGGGAATTTCAAAAATCAATTGAGGTTATTCTTTGCCGCTCCCCTCCAAAGCCCAGGTGAGCAAGGTCTGGGCAAAGGCGCTCGCGCACAGGCCCGCCAGCAGCCAGCGGGAAATACTGTTGTCGATAAAGTTCATCAGGGGATTGAACTGGTCCAGCACCAGGAACACCAGGAACATGAGCGCCAGGATCACCGTTACATGGCACAGGATGGCCCGGACCTTATTCATAGCGGTTCACCTCCGCGATCAAAAGCGCGTCGCTGCTTTCCCGACCCCCGCCGGAGGGGGAATTGATTACCGCATCCTGCCACACCATGATGGAGGAGTTGCCCCCGTCCAGGTTATAGGCGGCGGTGCAGCCCAGGTCATAAAACAGCTGGGACAGATCAGGCAGGGAAATCCCGGCGGATTCGCCCCTGCCGTCCACCACCACCATGCAGTAGTGCCCCGGCTCATAATAGCCGATGGCGGTGCGGGGATTGGCGGAAATGATGCGGTTCGTGCTGGCAAAGCTGGAAATCACGTTTCCGTCCCCATCCAGCAGCGCGGGCCCGAAGGTCCAGGCCTGCCAGGCGCCGTCGGAAATGGCCTCTTGCATATCAAAGGCGCTGCCGGGCATCACCCGCATGGAGCCGTCGTAATACAGCACGCACACGTCGCAGTTGGTGCGGTTGGCCCGGTAAATCACCCCGTTGCGGATCACTACGCCCTCGTTGGTGTTGCCGTAATAATCGCCGTTGACAGCCAACAGAGCGTTGTTCAGCATGGCCATATCCGAAATGCTGTCCCGGTAGCCGCTGCCGTAGGTGCCCCGGGCCAGGGCGGACTGGAAGCAGGTAATATCCCGCACATAAATATCCGCCAGGTAATAGGTGATCCTGCCGTTGGCGGTGGTCTCCTCGGTCACGCTGATGGCGATGTCCGGGCTGGTATAGCTGGTATCCGTGACCACCACGGTGTCGGTATACTGATCGGCAAACTTTTCAGAAATAGGCGTATCGTCCGTTTCCGCCGCCGTTTCCTCGCCGCTGCTCAGGGCGCTGCCGCCCTTGCTGCTGGTGCCGCTGGCCGCGTCATTTCTTCCGCCCCGGGAGTTGCGGGTGTTCCGGGCGGCGCTCAGGCCATAGGAGCCCGCGTCGCTCATGCCGCCCGCCGCCAGCAGCTCCGTGCCTTCGGGCAGGGCCAGGCTGGATTCGTTCCCTGCCGGGGCAGTGGTTTTGTAGGGGTTGGGAATCACGATACCCACGCTTTGCTGCTGCCGGGGCAGCACATGATGAAACAGCGCGAACACCACCAGGGCCACGCCCAGCAGCACCAGGTCGATACATACATTCCGGATGATCCGGCGCTTTGCTTTGTTCATTCAGGTTCCTCCTTTACCGGCGGCGATTCTTCCCGCCGACGGTATCATCCTATCAGAGAAACCTTAAAAAAAGCTGAAAGGATCATTTAGTGAGGAGTTAAACCAGTTAGGAGTGAGGAGTTAGGAGTGAGGAGTTAATAGTTGGCGCTTCGCGCTGTTGTGTCAGGGAATGAGAGTGAAGATTACAGAGTGCAGAGAATATAGTCAACAGAAGAAACGGAACCAGACTTGGCATAACAAAAATATCTGAACTCTGCTCTCTGAACTCTTTATTATCTGGCGCGCAGCGCCCACTAATAACTCCTCACTCCTCACTCCTAACTTCTATGCATGGCCACCGGCGGCAGCACGGCGTCGATATCCACGAAGAAGCGCTTCTCGTTGTTCCTGTCGATATACACCGGCACCTCCCGGGCGGTGAACAGGTCGGTGGGATCAAAGGAAAGGTAACGGCTGAAATAGATATGGGTCACGCCGGTATCGGGGTCGGCGTAATGGCATTCCACCATCCGGTAAATCGTGCCGCCGGTTTTCCCGTTGACATAGGGCTGCACCCCGGCGATTTTCGCCATCACGTAATACCCTTCCTCATAGACCCGGCGTTTGTCGTTCCTCTGTTTTGCGTCCGCCAGCAAAAATGTCGATCCGATCAGCAGAAAGATCGCGCCCATGCCGCCAAATACCGCCAGAAAAACCACCGGGTCCTCCGGGTCGTTTCCTGCTTTAAAGAACCACAGCGCCACCCCCAGCACCAGGAAAATCAGCCCCAGGGGGGCAAACACCGCGCCTAAAATCGTCTTTTCCGTCCAGCCGAATTTCTTGTTCGCGTTCATCCTTTGCACCTTCTTTGAAAAAGTTTCAGTAACTGTTAAGTCGTATCAAGAACGCTTTCAATCACCAGGCAATAAGCAATAGTAGAAAGAGTGCAGTGTGCAGGGTTCAGAGTACAGAGAATATAGACAGACTCAAACAACGCATCCAGACTTGGAACGGCAAAATTCTCTGAACTCTGAACTCTTCACTCTGAGCTCTCTTTCTATTGCCTAATGCCTATTGCCTATTGCCTGTTCGCTTAAAGTGTACTTCAAACGCTTGCCGCTGAACAAATACAAGTTTCAAAAGTCATAGAAAGCGCGGACAGCCGTTTGCGGCGGCTATCCGCGCGGAAAGATCGTTATTCTGCCGTTTCAGGGGAGGCGGCAGGGGCGGGGGTTTCCGCCGTGCCGTTCAGGGTCAGCACGGGCAGGGCTTCCGCGGCGCCGCCGGACACATAGGTGGGCAGTTGGCCGTTCCACTGGTTCACCTGGGTGAATTCGATCAGGTTTTCGGTCAGGCTCTTGGCGATCTTCTCATTGGCCTCAGCCTCAGCCTGGGCCTTGATGCGGGTGGAATAGGCTTCCGCATCGGCGTTGATCTTCACCACAGCGGCCTTGGCGTCGGCTTCGATCTTCTGGCGCTCGGCCTGCTGCTGGGTTTCCATGGTCTTCTGCTCCTGCTCGATTTCAGCCTGCAGCTTGCGCTGGGCGGCCACCTGCTTGGCTTCCACGGCATCGGTGAAGGCGTCGGTAAAGTCGATATTTTCAATGGACACGCTGATGACGGAAATGCCGTAGCGCTGCATTTCATTGCTCAGATAGTCCCGGATCTGGATGGACAACTGCTCCCGGGCGCTGACCAGGTTTTCAGCGGTATACTTGCTGAACACGGCCTTGGTGTTTTCCAGCATGCGGGGATAGACCAGCTTGTTAAAGTAATCCGTGCCCACTTCCTTGAACAGGGTCATGGCGGTGGACTTATTGATGGCGTAGTTGATGGAGCCGATAATGTCCACCTGCTGGATATCGCTGGAAAACGCCTGGGTGGAGAAGGGGGTTTTCTGTTCCCGGTTGTCCATCAGAATCACCGACTGGAAGGGGCTCTTAAAATGGAAGCCGGCCTCCAGGGTGTAATCCTCCACCTTACCGAAGGTGGTCACGATGGCGGTGTAGCCGGTGTCGATCTGCACGGTGCAGCGGAAAAACAGGATCAAAGCGATCAATATGATCACAGCCGCCAATACGATTCCTTTGATCCCCTTGGGCTGCACGGTCCGGCGGGTGTTGACGGGCGTGGTGAACTGAGACATTTTCTGTACCTCCTTGTGTTCCCGAAAACGGCTTCGCATGGTCCGCGCCGCTTTCCTCTGTTCCTTGGTGACGGGAACAGTATAGCATTCAGGCGGTACGCCGAAAAGGGGAAACGCCTCAAAAATACAAAATTGCGCTTCAAATGTCAAAAACCAGGAAGCGGTGAAACGCTTTTCCCCTTGCGCGGCCAGCCTGGTGTTATGCGGGCAAAAAATGCTTTTCATTTTTTTCGCCGCTGTGCTATAATAATTTTGAATGAAGCATGGAGGGGTTTCTATGGCCGATGTAATTTTGCTTCCCGGAAAAGAAAAAAGAGTGTATTCGGGGCATCCCTGGGTGTTCCGCAGCGATATTGCCCGCACAAAGAACGATCCCGCCCCGGGGGACACCGTGCGTGTCACCGCCAGCAACGGGCGGTTCCTTTGCATGGCGGGATACAATCCCCATTCCCAGATCGCCCTGCGGGTGCTGAGCTATCGGGACGAGCCCATCGACGAAGCCTTCATCCGGGGCCGGGTGCACCGGGCGGTGGAATACCGCCGGACATTTGCCGACCTGCGCTCCTGCCGCCTGATCTTCGCGGAAAGCGACGGCCTGCCCGCCGTGATCGTGGACAGCTTTGGCGACGTGCTGAGCCTGCAATGCCTGTGCCTGGCCATGGAAAAATATAAGGATATGATTTGCGACGCGCTGATGGACGAAATGCATCCCGCGGGCATTTACGAGCGGGGCGACGTGCCGGTGCGGGAATTGGAAGGCCTGCAGCAGGTGACGGGCACGCTGCGGGGCACGGTGCCGGACCGGGTGCAGATGGAGGAGAACGGGGTCAAATTCTGGGTGGATGTCAAGCAAGGGCAAAAGACCGGCTTCTTCCTGGATCAGAAGGAAAACCGCGCCGCCATCGCGCCCTTCGTCAAGGGCGGCAGGGTGCTGGACTGTTTTACCCACACCGGCTCCTTCGCTCTCCACGCCGCCAAATACGGCGCGGCAGAGGTGACGGGGGTGGACATTTCCGAATTCGCCTGCGATTTCGCCCGGGAAAACGCTGCCTTAAACGGCTTTGACAACGTGCGCTTCGTGGCGGCCAACGCCTTTGATTTCCTCAAGGAGCAGTGCGCCGCCGGGGAGCAGTACGACGTGGTGATCCTGGACCCGCCCGCCTTTACAAAAACCCGCGCCAACGTGGAGGCCGCCGTGCGGGGCTACAAGGAAATCAACCTGCGGGGCATGAAGCTGGTCAAAGACGGCGGGTATCTCGTCACCTGCTCCTGCAGCCAGCATGTGCTGCCCGGGCAATTCAAGGACGTGGTCCTCTCCGCCGCCCGGGATGCCCGGGTGCATCTGTTCCAGGTGGACTACCGCACCCAGGGCCGCGACCATCCCATCCTCCCCGCCGCGCCGGAAACCCAGTATTTGAAGTGCGGCATTTTCCGGGTGGACAAGTGACCGGCTGGCGAAATTTCACACGGCGTTTTTTCCTTATTACAAACTTGTTTTCAAGGATGAAATTTAAGCGCGGCAAGGGGAACGCTGGGCGCTACGCGCGCCAGTTCCGCAGGCTCAATCATCGCAAGTCCGCTTCATGCGGACATTGCTCGTTTCGCCTGATCTCACCGCCGATGAAATTTCCGCCACAGGCGGTCATCGGCGGTTCGTCCTGCGCCAGGGGGTTGAACCCCCTGGACCCGCATTTGGCGAAAAATCGCAACTGGGAT
>CAMOUF010000185.1 GCA_946626395.1 uncultured Clostridia bacterium | reverse complement strand
GGGACTGGGGCTGGGGCGCTGGTTTCCGCGTTCTGGTTTTCCGGCCCGCCCGCGAGGACCACCCCCCCCGCGTCCCGCACCCCGGCGGTGGTGCGGGCCGGGGTGTGGCTGTACATCGCGGGCGAGCTGAACAACCAGATCGGCGAAGCCTACGCCCAGGCCCAGGGCCGCATTACCGTAAAGTAAACGCCCAAAGAGCATCATGCATTCCCCTCCCCCTATTCAGCTTTCTCGGAGGGGGGCTTCGTTCCCAGTCAGGATGTGCTGCAATCGGCACTTCTCACCGGCCCGGCGGATCCGTTGCAGCGGTTCAGGCAGCCGGTAAAGCCTTTGACAGCAAGCCGTTTTTGACTTGCTGTCGCTTTTTTTGCAGGAGGATATTATGCGCCCGGAAATGGAAAAGGTGATCGCAGAAATTGAAAAGGTGATCTCCGGCAAGCGGGACGTGATCACAAAAATCCTGACCGCGCTGCTGGCGGATGGCCATGTGCTGTTGGATGACGTGCCCGGCGTAGGCAAAACCACCCTGGCCGTGGCCATCAGCCGGGCGGTGAATTTGAATTATAAGCGGGTGCAGTTTACCCCGGACGTGCTGCCCTCCGATCTGGTGGGCTTTTCCATGTATGATAGGCAAAGCGGCGGTTTTTCCTATCATCCCGGCGCGCTGAATGACGCCAATCTGCTTTTGGGGGACGAAATCAACCGGGCTTCCAGCAAGACCCAGTCTGCTCTGCTGGAAGCTATGGAGGAAAAGCAGGTGACTGTGGACGGCGTGACCTATCCCCTGCAAAAGCCTTTTCTTGTGATTGCCACGCAGAACAGCGTCGGCGCGGCGGGCACGCAGTTTCTGCCCTACGCCCAGGTGGACCGGTTCCTGGTGCGCCTGTCCCTGGGCTATCCCGATTACGCTGCGCAAATGGAAATGCTCAGGAACCGCCAGGGCATAAATCCCATGTCTCAGGTGCAATGCGTGATCACCCGGGACGAATTGGTCCGCATGCAGCAGGAAGCAAGCCAGGCAGTGTCCAAGGAAGCCATTCTGGATTACATCACCCGCCTGACAATGGCCTCCCGGGAGCATGAAGCGGTGGACGTGGGCATCAGCCCCCGGGGCGCGCTGTTCCTGGACAAAATGGCGAAAGCCCATGCGTTCCTGGACGGGCGGGATTATGTGACCGGCAATGATGTGCAGGCAGTGTTCCGGGATGTGTGTGCCCATCGGGTGGTGCTGAAGGAAAACGCGCGTCAGACTGTGGATGACGTGATGAATGATTTGCTGAAAACCGTGGAGAATCCCGACCTGCACAGCCGTGGAAAGCTGAAGCCATGAGAAAGCAGTATATTGGTTTTGCTGTCTGGCTCTTTCTTTGCTGCCTGATGTACTTCTTTGAGAATAACACGGGAAGCCGCATCGTGCTGGCCTGCTCCTGCCTTTTGCCGTTTGTGCCCGCGGTTCGGCGCGGTCTGCTGGAAAAGGACGCGGACAGCAAGCAGCCGCAGGCAATTGCCCAAACGATAAAAGCCTTTGCCAACCGGGAGGAGGACGACGCCGGAGACGTGCGGGCGTATCTGCCCGGTGATCCCGTGAGCCGTATCCATTGGAAGCTCAGCGCCAAGCGGGATGAACTGCTGGCGCGCGCCCAGGCCAAGGATCTAACAGCGGAAGAACCGGAGACAAAGGCTGTTTTTGAAGATGATGCGCCTGCCCCGGAAAAAGTTCTGAAGCGCGCTTT
This sequence comes from uncultured Clostridia bacterium, assembly GCA_946626395.1. Classification (GTDB taxonomy): domain Bacteria; phylum Bacillota; class Clostridia; order Christensenellales; family Aristaeellaceae; genus RUG563. Next base: position 2,942 of record CAMOUF010000185.1, on the reverse strand, counting down.
CCTGATAGGTTTTGTGGTGATCCTTTTCTCTCTGCTCCTGCTTTTCGTGTTCCCAGCCGCGAATCAGGGCGCGCAGGCTTTGCTCAATCGCCTGTTCGATGCCAGCGAAGCGGTGAACGCTTATGCCTATGAGCGCTTTGATGTATCCGCTGATCAGCCCGTTGCTTTTGCCGTTGTTCTGCTTTCGGTCATCGGGCTTTCTCTGCTGGCCATGATGATGCTGTCCGGCAGCCGTTTGCTGGCCTTGGGGCTGATGGCGGGAAGCATGCTTTTTCAGGTTTACTTCGGCCTGGCGTTTCCGGCCTGGGTGAATGTACCCCTCTTTGCGCTGTTCGTTCTTTGGATGATAAAGCGCCCCTGGAACAGGCAGACAATCCTGTATGCTTTCGCAATCATCGCGGCGGTTTCCATCGCTGTTTTTCTTCTGTATCCCGGCGTGGACGCCGCCACCGAAGCGGCCTCCGAAGCCGTCCGGGACAGGCTGAGCCAGGCGGCGCAGTCCATCACCGGCGCCGCTCCGGAGCTGAATGCAGAGGAAAGCGAAAGCCGTCATGTGCATACCCAATCCCTGACAGAAGGCAATCAGGAAGCAAGGGCGGACAGGGAATTCCGGCTGGTCACGGTGGAGGAAGAGCAGGTTTCCATGCCCCATTGGGTCAACTATCTGCGCATCATCCTGCTGCTGGTTTTGATAGTGGCGCTGGTGGTTCTGCCGTTCCTGCCTTTTCTTTGGCTGAATCAGCGAAAAAGAAAGGCGCTGGAGGCCCGGAAAGCGTTTGAATCCGAGAACGTCAGCGAAGCGGTGGTCGCCATTTTTCAGCATGTCACTGCCTGGCTGGCAGCCACAGGCCACGGGGAGGGCAACGCCCTATACGCGGATTGGAACGCTGATCTTTCCCCGGGTTACGCGCAGCGCTATGCCGCCTGCGAAAAGCTGTTTGAAGAAGCGGCCTACAGCACCCACGAAATGAAAGAACAAGCCCGGCAGCAGGCGTTGGCTTTATTAAACGAAACGGAACAGATTTTGCGGCAGCGGGCGGATTGGAAGCAGCGGCTGCGTCTCAAGTATAAGGAGTGGTTATGGATATGAAATATAAAAGAGCCCTGCTCCTGATGCTTATGCTGTGCCTGGCCTGGCTTTTGTGCGGCTGCCGCACCCGCGTCCAGGGCGGCTCTGAAATCCTCCTGCCTGACGCCGCCGAAAGCCAAGCGGATGAAGGGCGGCAGGGCGAAGCCATTTCCCAGCAAGCTCCTTCCATGGATAACGGGAACAGCGGCGAGCCGGGCAGCCAAACCAAGGAGAACCCCGAAGCAGCCCGAAAAGAATATGATGAAACCGCCCCCGCCGAGATCGTGCCGGGCACAGACAGGACGCTTTCCCAAGCCGGAGAAGGAAAGGGACGATCCGCGTCGAATGATGAATGGGAGGTAAGCGCCAACCTCTTAAACGACCGGGCGGAGGAAACAGCCACCCAAACAGTGGCCGCCGAAACTGCCGAGCAAAGGGGCGTTTCTAAGGACGCGGACGCGGCGGATTCCGCTTTGGACTATTTCACCGTCCTGCTTACGGACAGGCTGGGCTCCCTGTTTGAATGCCAACGGCTGAACGTGTACTGGGAAACGCCCCAGGATCACACGACCATTCATAAGACCGCCCCGGAGCACGCCTTGATCCTGAACGCCGGATGCTATGACGTATCTGCCCGGTTGCTGCCCGAAAACCTGCGGGTGGACGACGGCTGGGTGGTGCGGAAAAATCCCGGCGTGATCGTGAAGATCGTGGATCGCCAAGTGCTGGGCGGCGGGATCGGCAGCGACCGGGCGGCGAAGGAAATAGCGGAAAGCCTGAAAAGGCGGGAAGGCTGGGGGACAATCGACGCAATAAAAAACAAGCGCATCCTGCTTCTTTCAGAAGAATTGCTGGAAGCGCCTTTCCTGCAAACAGCCGCCCTGGTGATGATTGCCAAGACCGCCAATCCCGTGCTGTTTGCGGACGTGGATTTGGATCAAATGCTGCAAATGCTGACGGAGGAAGCCACCGGGACGCTTCCCACAGGGATTTCCTATTATAAGGAGGATGGACCATGAATATTCTCGTGATCGACGGCCAGGGCGGGCGGCTGGGCAGGCGGCTGCTGGAGTGCATCCGCAAGGTCTGCCCCGATGCCGACATTACAGCCGTGGGCACCAACAGCATCGCCACGCAAAACATGCTGAACGCTGGCTGCGCCAATCAATTGGCCACCGGCGAAAACGCCGTAATTGTGGCCTGCCGAACGGCGCAGATCATCGTGGGGCCCTTTGGCATCGCCACCGCCGACGCCATGATGGGGGAGATTTCTCCGGCTATGGCCAATGCTGTGGCGTCCAGCGGCGCCTATCGGGTGCTGATCCCCATGAACCTGTGCAATACCTATGTGGCGGGTGTCACGCGAGGCTCCGCGGCGATTTTGGAGGACGCGATGAATCATATTCGGGAGCTGATGGAAAAGCATGGGTAAATCAAGCATGTCCCCCCTGCAGGTTCGCCGCCTGACCTACGCGGCGCTGTACCTGGCCCTTGCCATGGTGCTGCCATTTGTCACCGGCCAGATTCCCGAAATCGGCTCCATGCTTTGCCCCATGCACATCCCGGCGCTGCTGTGCGGGTTTCTGTGCGGCTGGCCCTGGGGCTTGGCCGTGGGCTTCATTGCACCTCTTCTGCGCTCCGTGCTGTTTGGCATGCCCGCCCTGTTTCCCGCGGCAGTAGCCATGGCCTTTGAGCTGGCGGTTTATGGCGGCATGGCGGGGTTTCTTCGGCAGAAGCTGCCCCATAAAAAAGGCGTGACTTATGCCGTGCTGCTTTTCTCCATGCTGGCGGGGCGCATCGTATGGGGCGCTGTGAGGGTCATCCTGGCAGGGCTGTCGGGCAGCACGTTCACCTGGGCGCTGTTCCTGGCGGG
>CAMOUF010000184.1 GCA_946626395.1 uncultured Clostridia bacterium | reverse complement strand
GCCTGGAACGTGGAAAAGCTGCGGGCGGGAAAGCCTGCCAACTGGAATTATATCGACGGCTGCATGATGACGGCGCTGCTGAGCATGACCGACATCACCGGCGACAGGCGGTATTGGGACTTTGCCGAATCCTTCATTGATTCCTTCGTTCTGGAGGACGGCGCCATCCGGACCTATAAAACCGAGGGCCACGCCCTGGACGATATCAACGAGGGCCGGGTGCTGTTTTCCCTGTACGGAGAAACCGGCAAGGAGAAATATAAAAAAGCCGCCCAGTTCCTGCGGCGGCAGCTGGATGAGCAGCCCCGCACCTTCGAGGGCAGCTTCTGGCACAAGCAGATTTATCCCAATCAGGTGTGGCTGGACGGCATCTATATGGCGCAGCCCTTCGCCGCGCTGTATGAAAAGCATTTTGGCTCCGGCGATTACAGCGACGTGGTACGCCAGATCGAAACCGTGAACGCCCGGATGCGGGATCAGAAGACCGGCCTGTATTACCATGGCTACGACGCCAGCAAAACGGCGTTCTGGTGCGATCGGGAAACGGGCCTGAGCCAGTGCTTCTGGCTGCGGGCCATCGGCTGGGTCTCTGTGGCCCTGGCCGACCTGACGGAGATTTTGCCGGAAGGGGAAGCCCGGGAGAAAATCGCCGCCATCTTTGCCCGGCTCATGGAGGACGTTGCCCGGTTTGCCGATGAAAAAACCGGCATGTACTGGCAGGTGGTGGATCAGCCGGGCCGGGAAGGCAATTACCTGGAAAGCAGCGGCAGCTCCATGATCGCCTACGCCATGCTCAAGGGAGCCCGGCTGGGGGCGCTGGATCAGCGCTTCGCCGCCCTGGGCAAAAAGACCTTTGACGGTCTGGTCAGCAATTGCCTCACCTTTACGGAGGGGCAGCTGTGCCTGGATCATATCTGCCTGGTGGCAGGCTTGGGCCCGGAGGACAACCGCCGCCGGGACGGCACCTACGCCTATTACATTTCAGAGCCCGTTGTGCGCAACGACGCCAAAGGGGTGGCCCCCTTCCTGCTGTGCTACACGGAGGTCAAGCGCCTGGGCTGAATTCATTCTTCGTATTTTTTCATGCTGTCCGGATCCGGCAGCGGCTTGTCCGCCAGGCTGCGCTGGGACTGAACATAGAAGCTGGGGGCCACGCCATACTTTTTCTTGAACATCCGGGAAAAGTAAAGGGGCTCCCGGAACCCGCACATACGGGCCACGTCGGTGACGGAGATGGAAGCCATTTCAGCGCCCACCAGCGCTTCCGCCGCCATTTGCAGCCGCTTGCTGTTCAGGTACTGATGGGGGGTCACCGCCATTTCCTTCTGAAACAGCTTGCGCAGATAATCGTAGTTGAAGGGCAGGGAGCGCAGGAAGGTGTCCAGCTCATAGGCGGAATCATCGTAATGCTCTAAAATGTCCCGCTCGATCTCCTCCACCACCGCCGAGCGCTGCCGCTGTTCATGGTACGCCGCCAGATAGCAGCAGATCAGGTTCCCGTAGGCCGCCAGGAAAATCCCCCGCTCTCCCTGGCCGGACTGAAAGTGATACAGGGCGGCGGTAAACGCGTCCAGCAGAAAATGATTGCTGTCGTCACGGAGGATAGAGGGGCTCTGATCCGCCAGGTTGGGCAGGCTGATATTGATGTGTATGTTCCGAAAGCCCGTTTCGCTGGCATTGGCATGGGGCAGATGAGCCGGGATCACCACGATATCCCCCTGGGAATAGCGCAGGGCTTGCCCGTCAAACTCAAACGCGCCGGAGCCCTCCGTGCAGTAAACAAATTCCCAGGTGTCGTGGCTGTGGCGAGCCACCGTGTGCATCAGGCCGTGACGGCCCGCGTAAACGATTTGGTTCATGAATTCGCTCCTTCTAACGTGATCCCGCCGGAACCTCCGGCCTTTATCCTGATTATATCAAAAGACATCCGTTTTGTCCATGACCGAACTTACTTGAGGAGGTATTGCAATGGCCTACCTGACGCTGAAAAACATCAACAAAATCTACCCCAACGGCTTCCATGCTGTGCACAATTTCAACCTGGAAATTGAGAAGGGAGAATTTGTTGTTTTCGTCGGCCCCTCCGGCTGCGGAAAATCCACGACCCTGCGCATGATCGCGGGCCTGGAGGATATCTCCAACGGTGAGTTTTTGATCAACGGCGTCCGTGCCAATGAAATGGGCCCCCGGGAGCGGGAAGTGGCCATGGTGTTCCAGAGCTACGCCCTGTATCCCCAGATGACGGTGTTCGACAATATCGCCTTCGGCCTCACCCTCCAGGGTGTGGACGAGGACGTGATCGAGGAGAGGGTCAAGAACATCGCGGGCATCCTGGGCCTGACGGATTATCTGGACCGGCTGCCCCGGGCCCTGTCCGGCGGCCAGCGCCAGCGCGTGGCCATCGGCCGCGCCATCATCCGCAAGGTGGGCGTGTTCCTGATGGACGAACCCCTGTCCAACCTGGACGCCAAGCAGCGCGTGACCATGCGCTATGAAATCGCCCAGATCCACCAGAACACCGGCGCCACCACCATTTACGTGACTCACGACCAGACCGAGGCCATGACCCTGGCCGACCGCATCGTGGTCATGAAGGACGGCTATGTGCAGCAGATCGGCACTCCCTATCAGCTGTATTTTGAGCCCCAGAACGTGTTCGTGGCCGGGTTCATCGGCGAGCCGCCCATGAATTTCCTCCGGGGCAAGGTGCAGAACGGGGCCATCAAGTTTGGCGATATTTCCCTGGACCTGAGCAAAAAGCTGCCCCGCATCGCGGATTACGAGGGCAAGGAAATCGTGTTCGGCTTCCGGCCCGAGGGCATCCAGCTGGGCACACAGGAAAATGCCTACCACGTCACCTGCGGCGTGGAGCTCACTGAAATGCTGGGCGATAATACCAATGTGTATATCACTGCGGGCAACGACCATGCCATCCTCAAGGTGGACAGCCACGATACCCCCGAAACTGACGTGGATATCACCTTCTCCATCCCCTACGAGAATGTGTATCTCTTTGACGGCGAAACCGAAATGGTCATTGACTGCAAAGCATAAGCATCATCCAAGCTTTTTAACCGCTGGCATCTGTCAGCGGTTTTCTTCTAAATATATAGGTTTTTATTGCTAACAGTCTTATTTTCAAAGATGAAATTCATAGCGCAGTAGGGAGAACGCTGGGGGCTGCGCGCCCCCAGACCTGCGCCAGGGTCCTGAGGGTCCGCAACCTCAATCGTCGCAAGTCCGCTTCATGCGGACATCGCTCGTTTCGGTTGATCTTAGCACGGACAGAACATCCGCCACAGGCGGCTGTCCGTGCTTCGTCCCTGGACCCGCATTTGGCAAAATACTCAACTTGTGTAAACCAACAATCTCCGCCTGATTCGTTGGGGCTGCGAAAAGTTTGAGGGCTTCTGGCCCCAGAAAGCCCGGGAAAATCCCAGGAGGAAAGTGAACTTTCCCCTGCGGATTTTTCCCTGGCTTTCCTCGGATGCTTTGCATCCGGACTGGCGTCCAAAGGACGCTGGGCCAGAGGCACAACGAATAAAAGCAAGTTTTCGTTCCTGATCGTAACAGCGGGAGCCAAGATAATAGATTTCTTAAATGATTATATCGAATAGGTTTTCTTGGATGGGGGTCTGGGGGGAAACCGCTCTTATAGCCAGACGACCCGAAGGGACGCCTGGCGCTTTACATGCGATGCGTCATGGTGAAAGGAGCATGGGCAAGCAAAGCGCATGCCATGCGAAGTAATTCCAAAGAATGGTTTCCCCCAGAAAATCAGTATTATGACCTGCGCGAAGGGAGGAAGTGCCATGCATCCGGAATGGAAGGATCGGGTGGCCCACTGGATTCGGACGTTGGAAATGGAATTTTACGAACCGCTGGGAGAAATTACCCTGGAAGGATTTACCACCATGGAAATGCTGTCCCCGGAGGAAGCGGAGCGGGGACCGTATGCGCCCATGCCCCGGGGCGCGGCGTGGGGCAAGGCCTGGGAATACTGCTGGCTGCGGGGGGATTTTACCCTGCCGCCCCAGGCCGCGGGCCAGCGCGTGGTGATGAACCTGAACCCCGGCGGGGAAGCGACCCTGTTTTTGAACGGGGAAGCCTTTGGCACCCGGCGGGCGGAATGGATTCGCGCCCCGCACCATTTTATCAGCGACCAGACGATTTCTTTGTCCGGGCAGCCGGGAACGGCTTTCCATCTGCTGATGGAGGCTTACGCGGGCCATGATTATCCCATGGCTCCCGTGGGCAATACCTGCACCGGCCCCCTCCGGGGCGGGGAAAATGATTACGCCCCTCGGCCTGAAAGCCAGCTGCGCCAGCGGATCGGCGAATGCTCCTTTGGCATCTGGCATGAGGAAGCCTACCAGCTGTGGCTGGATGCTGTGACCCTGCGGGATTTGCTGGAGGTGACGGCCCCCCAGTCCCTTCGGGCGTCGGAGATCGAAGAAGCGTTGGAAAATTTCACCAAGGTGGTGGACTTTGAGCTGCCCCGGGCCGCCCGGCTCCGGGAATACGCCAAGGGCAGGGAAGCCCTGCGCCTGGCACTGCAGGCGAAAAACGGCACCGTGGCTCCGCTGTTTACCGCCATCGGCAACGCCCATCTGGATTTGTCCTGGCTCTGGCCCTATCGGGAAACCCAGCGCAAGGTGGCCCGTACCTTCGCGGCCCAGGTGCGGCTGATGGACATGTATCCCGAATATAAATATCTGCAAAGCCAGCCCCAGGCGTATCAGGAATGTAAGGAATTGTACCCGGAGCTGTATGAAAAGATCAAAGAAAAGATCCGTCAGGGCCAATGGATCGCCGATGGAGCCATGTGGGTGGAGCCGGATACCAATATGCCTTCCGGGGAAGCCCTGTGCCGTCAGCTCTTATATGGCAAGCTGTTCTATCAAAAAGAGTTCGGCGTGGACTGCCAGCTGCTGTGGCTGCCGGATACCTTCGGCTACAGCGCCGTGCTGCCGCAATTGCTCCAAAGCGCGGGGGTCAAATATCTGACCACCCAGAAAATTTTCTGGTCCTATAACGACAGCGACCGGTTCCCCTACCATTATTTTACCTGGCAGGGCATGGACGGCACCCGGGTGACTTCCTTCCTGCATATGGATTATACTTCGGACACCCGGGCCCATACCCTGGTAAACCGCTGGCAGCAGCGGGTGCAGCGGCGGGGGATTCACCGCTTCCTGCTGCCCTTCGGCTATGGAGACGGGGGCGGCGGCCCCACCCGGGACGATCTGGAATTTCTGCGCAGAGAGAAGGATTTGCAGGGCGCGCCCCGAACGGAAATCGATTCGCCCCAGGCCTTCTTTGGAACCTGCGAAAAGGAAGGCGGGCCCCGGCATACCTATGTGGGTGAGCTCTATTTCCAGTGCCACCGGGGCACCTACACCAGCCAGGCGGCGGTGAAAAAGGGCAACCGGAAAAGCGAGCTGGCCCTGCGGGAGGCGGAAATCTGGCGGGCCGCTGCGGCGGGCACCCTGCCCTATCCCCAGCGGGAGCTGGAAACGGCCTGGAAAAAAGTGCTGCTGAACCAGTTCCACGATATCCTGCCCGGCAGCTCCATCGGAAAAGTATATGAGGAAGCCGCCGCCCGGTATCGGGAGGCCATGTCCAGCGCGGAAAAAATAACCCGGGAGGCGCTGAACGCCCTGGCGCCGGGGGAAGGAACGGTTTCCTTTAACAGCCTGAGCTGGTCCCGCACCGCGGTGGTGGATACGCCCCGGGGTTTGGGTCTGGTGAAGGCCCCGCCCATGGGCTGGACGGACAAGGTCAGCTACTCCCTGCCCGATCATCCAGTGTCCGCCCGGGAAACGGATGCGGGCATCGAGCTGAGCAACGGCCTGATTTCCTGCTGTGTGGGCCGGGACGGGGCGCTTGCCTGGGTGCGGGACGGCCAGGGCCGGGAGCGGCTGGGCGGCCGGGGCAACGAGCTGAGAATGTATCAGGATATTCCCCGGAAATACGACGCCTGGGATATCGACAGCAATTATACGGACATGCCGGTTCCCTTGCCCCCGCCGGACAGCGTGGCGCTGACGGAGGAAGGGCCCTTCCGGTGCGCGGTGACGGTCAGGCGGCGGCTGGGAGAATACTCCTCCATGGAGCAAACCATCCTGCTGAACGCGGAAAGCAGCCAGGTGGATTTTATCACCCGGGTGGATTGGCATGAGCGCCATCGGCTGCTGAAAGCCGCTTTTTCCACGGGCATCCAGACGGAGGAAGCCATCAACGAGATCCAATATGGTTTCGTCCGCCGCCCCACCCACCGCAGCCGTCCCTATGACGCGGACCGGTTCGAGGTCTGCAATCATCATTACACCGCCCTTTGCGACGGCGGCCGCGGCGCGGCGGGGCTCAACGACAGCAAATACGGCGTGAGTATGCTGGGCGACGAAATTGCCCTGACCCTGCTGCGGGCTCCTGTGGCTCCTGATGGCGGCGCGGATCAGGGGGTTCATGAATTCGTTTACAGCTATTATATCTGGGACGGCCCCTTTATCCAGGGCGGCGCGGCCCGGACGGGCTACGAATTGAACGTCCCCCTGCGGAAGCTGGAGGGCGGCGCGGGGGAAGGCAGCCTGCTTTCCCTGTCCGGCGTCCAGGTTATGGCCGATGCGGTCAAGCGCGCGGAGGATGGCTCCGGGGCCCTGATCCTGCGGCTGTATGAATGCTGCGGGGCCCAGGCGGAGACGCGACTGTCCCTGAACCTGCCCTGGGAAAAGGCATGGGAAGCCGACCTGTTGGAGCGGCCCAAGGAAGCGCTTCCGTGCCAGGACGGGACGATCCTCCTGTCCTTCCATCCCTTTGAAGTGAAAACCCTGAGAATCGAATGATCAATTGGGAAGGAGCGGTGGATTGCTCCTTCCTTTATTTATATAGAAAGTTCTAAGTTCAAAGTTCTAAGTTCTAAGCAGAATAGTCGTTCCAATCAGGCACGCTTTCTGTGTTTGACAAAACCAGCTTGGAACTTGGAACTTAGAACTTGGAACTCAGTTTCTGCCCAAGCCGCAAAGGCCCCGCGAATGAATGGACCCCCAAGTTTCAAATATGAAAATTATTTCCGTGAATTGCCATGGATTGTCAAAAAAAGTATTGACGGGGTCCCGGATGTATGCTATAATCTATAATTGCACCAGTATCGGATGGGTGCGTCTTTTTGCCTGTGCTCAAGCGGCCTTCGGAGAGGAAAAAAACGGAAGCCGCGGGGGTAGGGGAAATATGCGCTTTTTTCGGTTTCTGGGCAGCAATAAAGGGGTGATAGCTTTATGGTGCACGAGGTCCAAATGGGGAAGCTGCGAAAGCGCATGAGCTTCTCGCGCATCGACGAGGTTCTGGACATGCCCAACCTGATCGAAGTGCAGAAAAACAGCTATAAGCGTTTTCTCACGGAAGATTTGAAAGAGGTTCTGGCGGACGTGTCCCCCATCACGGATTATAGCGAAAATCTGGTGCTGGAATTCGTCGATTACTCGCTGGACAGCACGCCCAAGAATACCGTGGAGCGCTGCAAGGAAAGGGATTTGACCTTTGCGGCGCCGCTGAAGGTTTTCGTGCGGCTCAAGAACCGGGAAACCGGCGAAATCAAAGAGTCCGAAGTCTTTATGGGCGATTTCCCGCTGATGACCGAGCACGGCACCTTTATTATCAATGGGGCTGAGCGCGTCATCGTCAGCCAGCTGGTCCGTTCGCCCGGCGCTTATTTTGGCGACACCATCGACAAGGCTGG
>CAMOUF010000183.1 GCA_946626395.1 uncultured Clostridia bacterium | reverse complement strand
CTGCTCCTCCACCGGGGCCATTCCCGAAGCAGCCATGGGAAAGGCCATCAAGGAAGTGCGCCGCTTCGATCCCGATGAAGTGGTGGGCTGCTACAGCCGCAGCAAGGCCATGGCCAGTCAGGCGGTGCTGGACGCGGTGCATGAAAGCGGTCTCAACGCCTGCATCGTCCATCCCAGCGGCATCATGGGCCCGGAGGACTATGCCATCGGTGAAACCACGGGGACGCTGATCAAGATCATCAAGGGCGAAATGCCTGCGGGCATTGACGGTTCCTTTAATCTCTGCGACGTTCGGGATCTGGCGGCGGGCACCATTGCGGCGGCAGACAAGGGTAAAGCCGGGGAATGCTATATCCTGGCCAATGAGCCGGTATCCTTCCGGGATTTCTCCCGCATGGTCAGCGATGAAGCGGACTGCAAAAAGGTTGGCATGTTCCTGCCGATCTGGGCGGCCAATATGATGGGCGGCATGATGGAAAAGCAGGCAAAAAAGAAGGGCACCAAGCCCATGATGACCCGCTTCTCGGTCTATAACCTGGCCCGCAACAACAAGTTCGATTCCACCAAAGCCATCCGTGAGCTGGGCTATTCCACCCGCTCCTACCGGGATACCATTCATGATGAAATTGCCTGGCTCAAGGAAACGGGCAAGATCGCCTGATCAGGAGGAAAAACAATGTTGGAATATATGCTGGCCTTTGAAATCGTCGCTTTGGTAACGGCGGGATTCTTCGGTTACTTTCGTTTCCTTCGGAAAAAGAATAAGGAGCAGGAGGGCTGAAGCGCTATGAATAAAACAGTATGCGTCATCACCGGCGGCGGCAGCGGCATGGGCCTGGCCGCAGCCAAGGAAATGCCCAAGAATAAGATCATCGTGCTGTCCGGGCGGACGGTGAAAAAGCTGGAAAACGCTGTAAATGAATTAACCAACATGGGTTATGAAGCCCATGACTTCGCCTGCGATACCGCCAAGCGGGAGGACGTGCGAGCCTTGGCGGAATACGCGGCCTCCCTGGGCGAAATCAAAAACGTGATCCACGCCGCCGGGCTGTCGCCCGCCATGGCGAAGCCGGAACAGCTTTTGCGGGTGAATGCTCTGGGCACTGTACACGTCAATCAGGAGTTCAGCCGCCTGATGGGTCCTGGCAGCGTGATCGTGGACGTATCCTCCAATTCCGCCTATGTGCTGCCCGATTTTCTGGTGGGCAAGGGGTTATGCCACCTGGCGGAAAAGAATGAGGAAAAGTTTGTTCGTCGGCTCCTGAAGCTGTGCAGCCTGGTCCCGGGAGACTACCAGAAATCAGGGCTGGCATACGCCCTAAGCAAAAAGTTTGTGATCCGGTACGCCCAGATGTGCGCCAGCTCTTATGGTGAAAAGGGCATTCGGGTGGTGTCCCTGAGCCCCGGGCTGATCGCCACCGACATGGGCAATTTAGAAGCTCAGGAGGGCGGAAAGATGCTGCAATTTGCCGCCGAAAAACGCATGGGCACGCCGGAGGAGCTGGGCTACGCCCTGGCCTCCCTGGCCGACGAACGCAACGGCTATCTGGCCGGAGTCGATGTGCTGTGCGACGGCGGAGCCAGCTTCGGCAAGCTGTTTCGCAAAAAGGAAAAAGATCAGAAAGCGCGAAAGACGGCTGTGTCGGCGGCTTGAGATCCTATTGGGTGGGAAGCGATTTTTCCACCTTTTTACGTTACGATTAACTGAGCTTTAACAAAAGGAGGATATACAGCCCGCCCGGCTTCAGCGCCTGCATTTCATTTGATGCAGCGGAAGATGCCGATCCCTTCGACGCGCGAAACGTCAACGGTCCGATACATCTTCTTCAGCCTTTTCCGCAGGCTTTCTTCCGTTTCATAGGGCGGTGTGAACCATCCCCTGGGCTGATACAGATGCCGGATCAGCCAGTCGGTCCGGCGGCAGCCGCCCTGCACATAGAAACAGCCGCAAAAGGTTCCACCCGATTTTAGTACACCAAAGGTTTCCCTGTACGCCGCCTCTTTGTCGGGAAAAGCATGGAAGCCATTGAGGGAGAGCACGATGTCAAATGTCCCCTCCTCAAATGGCAGCGCGCCCACATCTCCCTGCTGAAAGCGGACATTGCTCAGACGCAGGGCTTTTGCCCTTGCCTGGGCTGCCGCCATCATGTTCGGCGAGTAATCCAGGCAGGTGATGTCCGCTTGGGGAAGCCCCTGATAGACCGGCATCGTCAGCACGCCTGTGCCTACAGGCACCTCCAGCAGACTTCCGGAAAAATCTTCCGGAATGCCGGACAGCGCCTGCTCCAGGTACTGCAGATTCTTTTCTCTCCCCATGTTCCACACGGCCCCGCAGATGATTCTTCCGGAGATCGTGGAGCAGGTGATCATGCCGTCGTAAAAGCTGGCGTTGGAGCCGGTCAGCCGATAGGCGTTTTTGATCTGGTCCTTTCTGTTCATTTGGATCAACTCCTTGAACTGTTGTGCGAAGTTTCGCCGCTGCTGCGCCAGATGCTTTCATCCTGTTTGGCCAGCCGGGACCCGCGGGCCTTCTCCTCTGTATCGTCGGTCTCCACATACCCGTCCCAAGGCGCCTTTGGATCGTGGGGCTTCTGCTTTTTGAGGCCGTTGCAGACCCGATCCCTGTGTGCAAAGGCGAAATCCAGGTTATCCGTCCAGCCGGTATGCCCGGTGATGATCTTCGGGCAGAGCTTCCGCTCCCGCAGCGTCTGTTCCAGCGCAGCCAGGGAGCGCTTTGACAATCCGACGTCCTCCGCCAGCCCGTTGATGAAGCTGTAACCGCCGTCCGCGCCGAACCAGAGCGTATCCCCGGTGAAGAGGT
>CAMOUF010000182.1 GCA_946626395.1 uncultured Clostridia bacterium | reverse complement strand
GGCTGGGTGTTGTAATCCTTTATGGTCGCGTCGCCCGCGGCGAGGGCGGCGCGGATGCCGCCGCCGTTGGTGATGCCCACCACGTTCTCCTCAGGCTGGGCGATGCCGCCCTCCTTGACCACGCTCCACACCATGGCGTCGGTGATCAGATCGCCCAGGTTGGTCTCCTCGGTGCGGTTGCCGGGAGCGCGTTCGCCGTTGAGCAGCACTTCGCTGGCGGCGAAGGGAGCGCCGAATTCAGCGTCCACAGCGGTCATGATTTCCTGAGCCTTGGCCAGCACGTCGGGGTCCTTTTCCAGGCCGGCGGTGGCCACCAGGAAATGATCCTCGATGGCCTTGGTTTCGTTATCGATGACGATCACGCCGATGTTCTCAAACTTGGTGCCGGTGGACTGAATGGGTTCGCCGTTTTCAAAGGCGGTCATGACCGTGTGGCTGTGGCCGTCGATGATGAAGTCCAAGCCCGTGACCTTGTTGTACACGTCGATGGAACGGTAGCCGTTGGCGGCGGATTCGGAGTCCACGCCCAGATGGAACAGGCCGATCACGATGTCAGCGCCCGCTTCCTTGGCGGCGTTGACAGCGCCCTGGGCATTGGTGTACAGGTCGTCAAAGGTGGTGAAATGGATTTCCTTGATCAGGCCGGGGTTGACCTTGGTGGCGGTTTCAGGGGTTTCCAGGCCCACGAAAGCGATCTTCAGGTAGGGCGCTTCTTCCCCGTCCTTCTTGGCCATCACGCTCATGGCCACGTCGTCCAGGATGGCTTCGCCGGTTTCGTCCAGGATTACGTTGGAGCAGATGGTCACAAACATGGCCTTGCTCAGGTTTTCCATGAGCTGGGCGTAGCCATAGTCGAATTCATGGTTGCCCAGGGTGACCACGTCGTAGCCCGCGGCGTTCATCATTTCGATGGCGGCGGCGCCTTTATTGGTGGACACGTAAATGGTGCCCTGGCTGAAGTCGCCGGCGTCCACGGTCAGCACGTCGTCAGCCCCATGGGCGCGGAACCAATTGCGCAGGGCGGGAACATAGGCATAGCCGTCCAGCGCGCCATGCACGTCGTTCGTATGCAGGATGATGGTCTTGCCGGTATAATCGGTTTTGATCACATTCGCCGGGAAACCGTCTGCCAGAGCGGACACAGCAGTCAGTGCCAGCGCCAGCGCCAGAACGAGAGCAAGCAGTTTCTTGATCATGATTTTTCCTCCTCTGAATATAGAATCAGCGGGATCATTCCCTCTGCATATAAGGATAATAAATTAGAAGAAAAAATGCAATAGCTTTCTGAAAGTTTTATATTTTTGTAATTGGTCGCTCTTTCAATCAGTGAGGAGCGAGGAATTAATAGTTTGCGCTTCGCGCCCACTAATAACTCCTAACTCCTCACTCCTCACTCCTAACTTATTTCTCTCCTGTTCCCGTTGTGTTTGCATTTTCATGCTGTCAATCCCTTTTTTATTACATTTTTATAACAATCCCGGGATGAAAAATTTATATTTGAGCAAGAAAAAAAGGGATAACTTTGTGGAAAACTGTCTGTGGAAAATGTGGATAACTCTGTGGATAATGCGGATAAGTTTGAAAGTTATCCACACTTCCGGAAGCAAAAGCAGGCAGCGCGGCGACTTTTCCCTTTTTTTCTGTGGATAACTCTGGGGATAATGGGGAAAACCTCCGATTTCCGGGAAAAAGAATATTTACTTTGCCCCCTATGCGGGCAAGGAGGCGGAAACAGGGAAAATTCAGCGCGGAATATTCACATAATGTATAATTATTCATTCCGCTTATCCACACACGTGGATAACCCGGTGTGGAAAACCCTGCCCTCAAAAAGTTCATACTTTTTTGACTTGACAGCATAGGCGGATGCGCCAAGGCATATACTGCCCCGAGGTGAGGACATGGGCAAGAAATGGCAGGGACACGCGGTCATTTTGGCGGCGGCGCTGCTGTGCCTGACGGCGGGGGCGGTGAAATCCCGCCCGGCGAAGCCAGCCGTTCCGGCCAGGCCGGCGGAAATCAGCGCGGGGCCTTTGGCAGAGCTGGTCATTTTAGTGGACGCAGGCCACGGCGGCACGGACGGCGGGGCCCGGGCCAAGGACTCCGGCACATGGGAAAAGGAAATCAACCTGCAAACCGCCCTGGCCCTGCGGGAAGCCCTGGAGGACGCCGGGGCCCGGGTGATCATGACAAGGGAAACCGACGGGGAATACAGCCGCAATAAGCGGGCCGACCTGACCGCGCGGCTGGAGCTGGCAAAGCAGGGCGAAGCGGATCTGCTCATCAGCGTCCACATGAACGAGTACCGCTCCCGGAAGGAATCGGGCCCCCAGGTGTTTTACCGGGCGGGACAGGCGCAGAGCCAGCGCCTGGCAGAGGACATTCAGGCGGCCATGATCCGGGAGCTCAAGCCTCAAAAAGAACGGGCCGCCCTGGCGGGGGATTATTTCATGCTGTCCCTGGACATTCCTTCGGTGCTGGTGGAATGCGGCTTCTTATCCAACGCCCGGGAAGAAAAGCTGCTCCTCTCCTCCGCCTATCGGCAGCGCGTGGCCCAGGCCATCCGGGACGGCGTGACCGCCTTTGTGAACAGGTAACGTTCAAGCAAAATTCTAATGAAAGAAAAGGATGACAAAACCGCCGGAGATATGATATACTATAACATGGCGGGTTTTCCGCACGAAGAATAAAGGATGGCACACCTTGAAAAAGCTTTCCAAAAAGGCAAAAAGCTATTTACTGAACTGGCTGATCATCGTGCTGACGCTGGGAATCGTGCTGTTTGTCAGCGCCCGGGGAGGCGATATCAGCGACGCGGGCGAAGCCATGCGCTCGGCAGACCCCAAATGGATCGCCCTGGCCATTGGCTCCTGGTGCGTGTTTATGACGTTTGAAGCCATGGGGCTGCACGTTTTTTTCCGTCAGCAGAAGGTGAAAATCAAATTCCGCCTGTCGCTGCTGGTGGCGCTGATCGGCAGCTTTTATTCCTCGGTGACCCCGGCGGCCACGGGAGGGCAGCCCATGCAGGTGCTGGCGCTGAACAAGCGGAAAATCCCGGCGGGCATTTCCTCGTCCGGGCTGGCGGTCAAATTTTTCACGTTTCAAACCGCGCTGCTGACCATTGGCGGCGTTTTATGGATTTTCAATTTTAAGTTGGTCCAGTCCTGCGCCGGAGGAGCCCGGTGGATCACGGTGGCGGGCTTTTTTCTCAACGGGCTGTCGGTGGCGGCGGTGCTGCTGCTGGCCGTCAATAAAAACATCGTGCGGGCCATCATCGGTTTTTTCATCCGAATGGGTCATAAGCTGCATTTGATCCGGGACGTGGAAAAAATGAAGGTGCGGGCCGAGGGGGCCATCGTGGATTTTCATGCCTCGGTGGACATGCTCACCCATCATCCCATCCGGCTGTTTCATCTGTATCTCCTGTCCTGCCTGCAGGTGCTGGGCCTGATGAGCATTGCCTACTGCATTTACCGCGCCCTGGGCATGAACCAGTATTCCTATTTTGACGTGCTGACGCTGCAATTCCTTTTGTACATTGCCGCTTCCTTCACTCCCCTGCCCGGGGCCTCCGGCGCCCAGGAGGGCGGGTTCTATCTGTTTTTCCAGAATGTGTTCCCGGCGGACAAGCTGGTGGGCGCGCTGCTGCTGTGGCGGTTTTTCACCTATTATTTTACGCTGCTCGTGGGCATCGTCGCCGTGATTTACGACAGCGTGTGGAGCATGCGCCACGCGGACAGGAAACACAGAAAGGAGGAAGCGGGGAATGGCGAAGAAGGAAAAGAAAAAGCCATGGACCAGCAAACCCCAGAATGCTCTGGACCGGCTGGTTCCTGAAAGAAAAACAACCAGTAAAAAGCTGAAGGAAAAAATCCGGGAATCCATTTCCTCCGTGCTGCCCATTTCGCTGCTGGTGCTGATTTTAAGCCTGATTTTCGTGCCCATTGAGCTAAGCACCATGAGCCTGTTTCTGTTTGGGGCAGTGCTGCTGGTGCTGGGCATGGGCCTGTTCACCCTGGGGGCGGACACCGCCATGCTGCCCATGGGCGCGCAGATGGGGGCTATGCTCACCAAACGCAAAAGCATCCTGTTCATGATCGGCGTGGCCTTTGCCGTAGGGCTGCTGATCACCATGGCGGAGCCGGACCTGACCGTGCTGGCCAATCAGGTGCAGGGCGTGCCCAATCTGGTATTGATTGTAGCGGTCTCCACAGGCGTGGGCCTGTTTCTGGTGATCGCGCTGCTGCGCATCCTGTTTCAGCGGAAGCTGAAATGGATGCTTATCGGCCTGTACGGGCTGGTGTTTCTGCTGGGGGCGCTGATCAAGCCGGAATTTTTGCCCATGGCCTTTGACGCCGGCGGCGTCACCACCGGGCCCATGACGGTGCCCTTCATCCTGGCGCTGGGCGTGGGCGTGGCCAACGTCAGCTCCGGCAAAAACGCCCAGGACAACAGCTTCGGCCTGGTGGCGCTGTGCTCCATCGGCCCGGTTTTGTCCATCATGCTCATCAGCCTGTTTTTTCCCAAGCTCACCAATGTGCCGGAAGAGCGTATCCTGGCCGGGGTGAACACCACCCGGGATCTGACCCGGATGTACCGGGGGGCCTTCCCCCAGTATTTATGGGAAGTGCTGATGGCGTTAAGTCCCATCGTTCTCCTGTTCCTGGGCTTTCAGTTCTTTGTGATCAAGCTGCCCCGTCTGGAGGTCAACCGCATCCTGGTGGGCGTGGTATACACCTATGTGGGCCTGGTGCTGTTTTTGACCGGGGTGAACGTGGGCTTCCTGCCCATGGGCGACACCCTGGGCAGCATCATCGGGGGCTCGAAATTCAAATGGCTGCTGGTGCCCCTGGGCATGCTGCTGGGGTATCTGGTGGTGGCGGCGGAGCCCGCGGTGCACGTGCTCAACGAGCAGGTGGAGCAGGTCACCTCCGGCGCGATCCCCAAGAGCGCCATGATGAAGGCCATGTCCTTCGGCGTGTCCGTTTCCGTGGGCCTGTCCATGCTGCGGATGCTGACGGGCTTTTCCATCTGGTGGCTGCTGGCCCCGGGCTATCTCACCGCCCTGTGTCTGACCTTCTTTGTGGACCCCATGTTCACCGCCATCGCTTTTGACTCCGGCGGCGTGGCGTCCGGCCCGCTGACAGCGGCGTTCATCCTGCCCCTGTTCATGGGGGCCTGCGGCGCGGTGGGCGGCAATATTTTAGAAGACGCCTTCGGCGTGGTGGCCATGGTGGCCATGACGCCTCTGGTCGCTATTCAGGGCCTGGGCTTGGTCTACCGCAGCAAGCTGCCCGCGGCCGGGAAGCAGGAAGAAGCGCCCATGGACGACGAAATCATCGACGTTTGATTGCAGTAAGAAGTTAGGAGCGAGGAGTTCATTGCTTTTCGCTTCTTCAATGGAGAAATAATATGCAGAACGGAACGATCAAGCTGCTCCTGACCATTGTGGACAGGGGCAAGGGCGAAGCAGTGGCCCAATTGCTCCAGCGGGAAGGCGCGCTGGCCCACTTCATCGCCCTGGGCCACGGCACGGCGGCCAAGGATTTGCTGTCCCTGCTGGCCTTAAAGGACACGGCCAAGGACGTGGTGTGCAGCTTCATGCAGAGCCAGACCGCCATCCGGGCCATGCGCAAGCTCAGCTACGCCCTGGACATTGACCTGCCCGGCCGGGGCATTGCCTTTACGATCCCCCTGGGCAGCGTGGGCGGAAACCAAACCAAGGAATATCTTTCCGGCGAAGGAAAGCCGGAAGCGCAGCAGGAGGCCAACATGAGCATCAATCAGCAGCCGGATCAGCCCCAGCACGACCTGATCGTCGCCATCGTGAACGGCGGCTTTACCGACCTGGTCATGGACGCGGCCCTGCCCGCCGGGGCCCGGGGCGGCACGGTGGTGCACGCCCGGGGCGCGGGAGCCCGGGACGTGAGCCAGTTTTTCAACCTGACCATCCAGCCCGAAAAGGAAATGGTGCTGATCCTGACCGATCACGAGCACAAGGTGCCCATCATGCAGGCCATCACCCGGGGCGCGGGCCTGAACAGCGAGGGTAAGGGCATCGTGTTCAGCCTGCCCGTCACCGACGTGATGGGCGTGGCCCGGATGATGAACAGCGAAGAAAAATAAAGGCTCAATGAAAAAGTTTGTGGGGGGAACCTCTCTTTGGATGCCAAAGAGAGGTTCCCCCCACACCCCCTTCCGAGAAAGCAATCCAGGAATTGATCATCGCTGATTGTCCTTTTCTAATGCTTTATGAAGGGAAGAGCCATAGATTGATTGGTATTTCTACAAGATTTTGTATTGAACCAAAATAAAAAGAAAAGTATCTGCCAGGGGCTATTTGGTATTCGTTCTAATGTTCTAAGTTCCAAGTTCTAAGCTAAACAGTTTTTTCATCATCCCATCGAATTGTGTTGAGCTTTCATTCGCTTAGAGCCTGGAGCTTACCGCTTTTTCATTGCCCCTCTCCCCCGCTTTTCGCCGGGCGGGCAGAAAAGCCCACAGCGGGCGGAATTTGCCCCGAAGAAGCACTGGACAAACTGTCATGAATTGGTTATAATAGAAGCGGTGTAAATCACCCCTATTTGAATTATTAAGGAGGTCTTTCCCATGGTGAAAGTTGCTATTAACGGTTTCGGCCGCATCGGCCGTCTTGCTTTCCGTCAGATGTTTGGCGCTGAGGGCTACGACGTGGTGGCCATCAACGACCTGACCAGCCCCGCGATGCTGGCCCATCTGCTCAAGTACGACACCGCCCAGAAGGGTTACTGCGGCGTGATCGGCGAAAACAAGCACACCGTTGAAGCCACCGAAAACTCCATCATCGTGGATGGCAAGGAAATCCGCATCTACGCTGAAAAGGACGCCAACAACTGCCCCTGGAAGGCCCTGGACGTGGACGTGGTTCTGGAATGCCCCGGCTTCTACACCACCAAGGAAAAGAGCCAGGCGCACTACAACGCCTGCGCCAAGAAGGTCGTCAACTCCGCGCCTGCCGGCAAGGATCTGCCCACCATCGTGTATAACGTG
>CAMOUF010000181.1 GCA_946626395.1 uncultured Clostridia bacterium | reverse complement strand
TGGCGTCGCCATAATGGACGGCGGTGTTTTTGGCCAGAATGGTAATGCCGCGCTCCCGCTCCAGGCCGTTGGAGTCCATTACCCGCTCGGCCACCTGCTGGTTCTGGCGGAACACGCCGCCCTGGCGCAGCATCTGGTCCACCAGGGTGGTCTTGCCGTGGTCGACGTGGGCAATGATCGCAATATTGCGGATATCGTTCCGAATCATAAAAATCTTTCTTCTCCCTCCAGTTGGCGAAAAAAACCAACACTTTATTGTACATCGGTTTTCCTTTGTTTGTCAACCGGTTCGCGGCGGCAAAAACAGCCGGAGGGAGAATTTTTTTAGGCTCAATGCAAAAACTTGTGGGGGGACCCGCTCTTTGGATGCCAAAGAGCGGGTCCCCCTACACCCCCCTCCGAGGAAGCAATAAAGGATTCAGTAAATGCATTCTTTCTTCTTGGCTCTCTTCGGAATAATAACGGAAGGAATATATTGGATTTCCTCACAAATTTTTATATTGAATCATATTCTAAAAGAGGCGATCGGCAACAGTCCCGAACGCCTCATGATGACGATTTCCACCTGGCCGTGTTGGGTTATCCCTTCACCCCGCCGGAGGTCAGGCCGGACACCAGATGCTTTTCAATGAACATGAACAGGATCACCACCGGAATGGTCGCCAGCAGGGAAGAGGCGAACAGGTAGTTCCACTGGATCATGGAGAAAGCGGCAAACTGGGTCAGGCCCACGGTGATGGGGCGGTTGGAATCGGAATTGATGAGCACGGTGGAGATGGTGTACTCATTCCAGGAATTGATGAACACGAAAATCAGGGTGGTCACGATGCCGGGGGCGGCCATGGGCAGCAGCACGCGGATCAGGGCGGTGACGGAATTGCAGCCGTCGATGCAGGCAGCCTGCTCCATTTCCGGGGAAATGGACACGAAGGTGCCCCGCAAAAGCCAGATGGCGAAGGCCTGGTTAAAAGCGGCGTTGACAAACACCAGGCCCAGCAGGGTATCGTTCAGGCGCAGATTGATCATCAGCCGGGAAATGCCCACCAGCAGCACCACCGGGGAAAACATCTGGCTCATGATCACAAAGCCCATGAACAGCTTCCGGCCCTTAAAGCGCATGCGGGCCATGGCGTAGGCGGCGGGAATGCCGCACAATAACGCCAGGCAGGTGGCCCCGGCAGACAGGATCAGGGAATTCAAAAGATATTTGAGCACGCCCCGGCCCAGGATATAGCTCAGGTTTTCCCACATCCACGTAACGGGTACCATGTATTGGAAGTTCACGTCCGTGGCGTCCGCGTCGGTGCGGAAGGCGCTGATAAACATGATCACAAAGGGATAGAGAATGACAACGCACATGACGATGACGGCCAGATACATGAGCCCTCTTTGCAGTCCGTGGGCCACATGCCCGTCCCGCACCGCGATCAGGCATACCGTCAGCCCCAGCAGCGCAGGGATTTGCAGCCACCACAGGGGAATCACGCTGGAAACGGTGCTCTTGAGCAGCTGCGCCGTATCCTGGCCGCCCGCGCCCTGATAGATCAGCGCGTCCGCGGCGGACAGCACCTTTTCCCCGGGGGAGGGGGCGATGCCGGTAGCATACAGGCTGATTTGCCGGTTGATGATCACGTTGGTATACAGGATGAATACCACCGCTGCTGCCAGGGCCGCGACGGATAAGGCAATGGCCCCGTTTCGCAGCGCCCGGGACGCTCCCTTCACGTCCCGCCACAGCGTATTCCCAGACCCCAGGCACCCCAGCGCGGCCAGCAGCAGGGCCGCCGCCTCCAGGGCCAGCATCCCGATGAGCACCTTGCCGGAGGGAAAGCCCGTGCGCAGGAAATCCCAGCCGGAGCAGCGGATTTCTTTATTCACCCGGAACACGACCAGAGAGGTTTTTTCCCCCTTGGAATTGGTGCGCTCGATCACTTCCTCGGTGGTTTCCGTTTCGATGCCCCGGGCGCTGTAATCCGCTGCCAGGGCGTCCACTTCCTGCCGGGCGGCCTGGTAACGCTCGTCCCCCACGAAGGTATTGCCGCTGCGCTTTGTATACACGTTGGCTTCAAAATGATACACCGGCAGGGAAACGATCACCACGGACAGAACCGCGCACAGCAGCGCGGCGGCCAGGGCGCGGAGATTGGCTTGCATCGGGTTCACGCTTCCTCGCCCTCCTTCCGCATGGTGACCATCATATAAATACCGGCGCACACGCACAAGATCAGGAACCCCACCACGGACAGGGCCGTGGCCGGGCCCTTGCGCTGCTCGGAAAAGGCCAGCATGTACAGGTAGGTAACCAGGGTATCGGTCTTATGGGCGGGGGCGCCCCGGGTGATGGTGTAAATAATGGGGAAGGAATTGAACACGTAAATGATGTTGAGCACCGTGCTCACCGTCAGGGAGGGGCGCACCAGGGGCAGCGTCAGATGCTTCAGCTTTTTCCAGAAATCCGCCCCGTCCACAGTGGCGGCTTCGTAATAGCTTACGTCGATGGACTGAAGCCCCGCCAGCACACAGAAGGTGACGAAGGGAATGGTGACGAAAATGCCGATGCCGCATTCCCAGATGAAGTCGATCACATAGGTGGCGCGCCAGTTGACGGACTGGCTGATCACCCCCAGGTTCAGCAGGGTGTTGTTCAGCGCGCCGTATTCATAATTGATGATGTATTTCCACACCGACGCCTGCACCACCAGCGTGGCGGCCCAGGGAAACACCATGATGGACCGGGCCACCTTCCTGCCGAAGAATTCAGCGTTCAAAAGCAGGGCGGCCACAAAGCCTAGCAGCGTGGAAATGCCCACCACGGAAACCACCCAGATCAGGGTGTTGAGCATCACGGAGCCAAATTCCGGCGCGGTGACGGCGGTAATGTAGTTGTCCAGGCCATTCAAGGAGCCCACCACGCCGGAGCGGGAAATTTCGCTGAAGGACAGCTTGAACACGATGCACACCGGGTACACCACAAAGACGCCCATCAGCAGAACGCTGGGCAGCAGCCAAAGATAGGGTTCCCATTTGTGACGCACAAGGATCTGGTTCACGAGTTCAGGCCTCCTTCCATTGTACAGAAAACGCCGCACGGGGAAATGCGATGTTCCGTGCGGCATAGCAGGCGGGAGCCCCGGAAGAAGGGGCTCCCGCAGGGAGAATGATTATTTGCCGGTGATCTTGGTCTGCAGAGTATCCAGCAGCGGACGCACTTCTTCGCCGGTCAGGGCGCGCTGCTCCACGTCCACCACAACGCCGTTGCGCACGTCGGCCCACTGGGCGTTGGCGGCAGGATAGAAGCGGCAGTTGGCCAGCACGTTCAGCCAGGCCTGGAAGCTGGGATCGGATTCCACCAGAGCACCCACGGCGGAGTTCACGGCGGGCAGGAAGGTTTCCATGCTGACCCAGCCCACATAGTTCTGGGGATCATAGAAGAACTTGAGGAAACGGCCGATGGCGTCGTTGCGGGCGGCCTGGTCGGGGGCGGCGTCGTCCTTGAAGGCCATCACGCGGTCCATCACGCCCACGGAGGAGCCGGTAGCGCCTTCGTTGTGGGGAATGTCGGCGGTGACAAAGTCCACAGTGAAGCCTTTTTCAGCCAGATACTGGGGCAGCTGGTTGGGGGCGATGACCATGGCCAGCTTGCCGGCTCCGAACAGATCCTGCAGCTCATACCGGGTCTGGGTGGAGGGGCTGGGATTGGCGTAGCCGCTGTTGATCAGATCCATGACGAATTCCATGGCTTCCACGTTCTTGTCGCTGTTCAGAGCCCAAGCGCCGTTTTCGTCGGTGAAGCCGCCGTTGTTGCCCCAGGCAAAGTAAGCGAAGGTGGCCTGGCCTTCATCCTCGGTCAGATCCAGGCCGATGCCGTACACATCGCCGGCATAAAAGTCCTTGATGGCCTGGCAGGCGTCCTTCAATTCGCCCCAGGTGGCGGGCACTTCGATACCCACTTCGTCAAAGATGGCCTTGTTGTAGTACAGGGCGCGGGCGGAGGCCAGATCGGGCACGGCCCACACGGTGCCGTCGATGATGGATTCCTGAATGAAGGCGGGGAAGAAGTCTTCAAACAGATCATCGGGGCAGTAGTCCTTCACCGGCAGCAGCAGGTTGTCCGCAACGAATTCGGAGAAGGTGTCGATGTTCAGGATGTCGGGGGCGTTGCCGTTGGAAATGCGGGTGGACACTTCCTTATGCACGTCGCTCCAGGACACCACTTCCAGGTTCAGCTTGATATCGGGATTGGCGGCCTGGAACAGATCCACGAAATTGGAGCCGTTCATGCCGGTGCCCAGGAACCAGTTGCGGGTGTTGTTGCCGTATTCGCAGATGATCACATCCAGGGTCACGCCGTCTTCCGCCGCCGCGAAAGCCATGCAGGACAGGCACAGGCACAGCGCCATCAGCAAAGCGAGCAGTTTCTTCATGTTGGATTCCCTCCATATTATTATATTTTCACCGGTTCTCCCGGTGAATGGGAACATGGGGAATAAAAGGAGGATTGGATCAATGCAGCCGTGGGTCCTTTATCAGTTGGATTGCGCTGGGTTCATCGTTCCAAGTTCCAAGCCTGAGTTTGTCTGATGATCAAATGATTCAGGCCAAAAGGCTGAGCGCTTAGAACGGTTTGATAAGCTGACGCAGTCATTCCGAATCCTTTTTATTTCCTCTTTTCTTCAAGTATAGGATACCGCGAATCCGCCCTGTTTGTCAAGCGCAATTTGGGGCATTTTCCCTTAGATGGCCTGATTTTTTGTTTATTTTGGCAAAAAATCAGCGGAATATTTCAGCGCTGCCCTTGACAAGGCCGGGGCGGGGAGCTTATAATGAAGGGGAAGACGAGGTTCGTCCATTTTCATATCATCAAGGAGGCATGGAATTATGAAGAAGTTTTTGGCTTTCCTGCTGGCTGCCATGATGGCGCTGTCCTGCGTGTCCTTCACCGCAGCGGAGGATCGGGTGGGCGCTGACCCCGAACTGGTGAAGGCTGCCCAGGCCGAAGGCGAATTGGTGGTTTACGGCTCCTGCGAAGAAGAATATCTCCAAGCTGCCTGCGACGGCTTTGAAAAGCTCTACGGCATCAAGGTGACCCATCAGCGCCTGTCCACCGGCGAAGTGCAGGCCAAGATCGAAGAAGAAAACGGCAATCCCTCCGCGGACGTTTGGTTCGGCGGCACCACCGACCCCTACAACATCTGCGCCAAGGAAGGGCTGCTTTTGCCCTATGAAGCCAAGAACGCTTCCCATCTGCTGGGCGCGGCTTACCGGGACGCCGAAGGCGCCTGGTACGGCATTTACAAGGGCATCCTGGGCTTCATGGTGAACACCGAAGAACTGGAACGCATGAAGCTGGAAGTTCCCCAGGATTGGGCCGACCTGCTCAAGGATGAGTACAAGGGCCTG
>CAMOUF010000180.1 GCA_946626395.1 uncultured Clostridia bacterium | reverse complement strand
TCAGCCAGGCAGGTGTCCAGATCCTTTTCACCCTTGGTGTAAGGAGTGGTCACATAGTCGTTCCACAGACCGTTGATGGTGTCGTCATATTCGCTCATCAGAGAGCCGTTGGCCAGAGCCGCGGCGGAAGCGAAGATGGCATAGTGATCCTGGCCGCCCAGGAAGGGGTTGGGAGTGCCGCCGTTGGCCAGGATGGTTTCCACAGCCTTGGCAGAACCAACGAAGTCACCGGAATCCTTGGCGTACTGCACCAGCCAGTCTTCGTTCAGGGAGAAGAAGTAAATCAGGTCATGCATAGCAGCCTTCTTGGCGTCGTCCGCAACAGCGGCCTTGGCAGCATTGATGCCCATCCAGGTGCCGCCCCAGGAATAAGCCACAGGGCCATCCACCAGGCGCCAGTCGCCGTAGGTGCCGTTTTCGGTAGCGTTCTTGATGTTTTCTTCGGAATCGGGGTTCTCAGCATCCCAGCCAGCCACGCAGTTGGGCTTCAGGGTGTAATGCAGGCCCCAGGTGGGCAGGAAGTAGCACAGGGTTTCCAGCTCGCCGCGCATACCGGCAAACCAAACTTCGCTCCAAGCGCCGCCCTTGTGGGTCAGATCATCCTGCTCCAGGGTCTTGCACAGTTCTTCGAAGTCCAGCAGTTCATCGTCGATGACCAGCTTGCCATCCACAACCCAGCCTTCGCTGCGCTGATACTGATAAGCGTTCCAGATGTCGCCGGAGCCGATGACCATCTTGCAGGCGCCTTCAGACTTTTCCTTCAGTTCTTCAGCGGTTTCGAGGAAGGTGTCCCAATCCTTGACCTTTTCCTGGAATTCTTCGGGGGTCTTGATGCCCAGGTACTTGTCAGCCAGGGAAGCGCGATACATCAGAACACCGGGGGTAGACTGCCAGGACAGGCCCTTCTGGACGCCGGCAGCATTCTGGCCGATCTGAGCCATCACGGGGAAAGCGGTGGCCAGCTCTTCATCGGTGAAGCCGATGGACTTGAGGTCGCCGGTCCAATCCATTTCCACATAATGCTTCACGAAGGCAGCTTCCAGAGTGAAGATGTCGGGAGCTTCTTCGCTGGTGGGGTTGGCGCCCAGCAGGTTGTCCACCTTGGTGGTGTAAGCGTTGCCGTCGGTGGGATAGATCTGGAATTCGATGTCCAGTTCAGGATGCTGGGGCAGATAATACTTTTCGATCATGCCCTGCAGTTCGTTGGTGAAGGACCAAACGACCAGTTTGATCTTGGCGTCTTCAGCGCTGGCGAAGCTGACGCAGCCAAGCACCATCATGACGGCCATAACCAGAGCGAGAACCTTCTTCATGACAAGAATCCTCCTTTTTATTTTGCGGCATTGCCGCATTTCTCAAGCAGCGGTTTCCGCTGCCAAGATACGTTTGGCGCAAGGGCAAAGCAAGAAAAGCATGGTGGAAAAACCACCAATCTTTCCTTTCTGTCGCTTCCGTCGATGGTGATATCTTAGCACAATCGCTGAAAAAAGTAAACAGAATTTTTTCTTAACTTTGTAAAATCACAAAAAATGAGATGTTTAAAACAAAAACTGACACAATATTGACCAATTTATACATGCTTCCCCAATTTATACATAGTTCTAAGCTGTAAGTTCCAAGTTCCAAGTTCCAAGCTGGGTTTTGTCAAGCGCAATAGGGTGTGCTGCTATTTACAGACGTTTGTGCTTAGAACTTGGAACTTTGAACTTAGAACTTTGATATTGGATTCTGGCCAGCAAAAACGCCCCGGTGAAACCCGGGGCGATACGAAGCATATCACGGATTGACGTTGGTCCTGCCGCCCAGCCAGGCGGGCAGCGCGCCGAAATAGGTGAACTGGTTCAGGGGCCACACCCGCAGGAACACCTTGCCCACCGTTTCCTCGATGTTCACGCAGCCATAGTCGGTGCTGCGGCTGTCCACGGAAAGGGGGCGGTTGTCCCCCAGCACGAACAGGCTGTCCTGGGGCACGGTGAAGGGAAATTCCAGGTCGCACAGGCCCAGGGCGAATTCATCCACATAGGATTCCGTCAGGGCCCGTCCGTCCACGGTGACGCGGCCTTCTTCATCTATTTCCACCGTTTCCCCGCCCAAAGCGATCACGCGCTTGATGATCAGCTTATTATTATAGTAAAAGCTCACCACGTCGCCGCGCTCATAGGTGTTCGTCCGGTAAGCCACCAGGATATCGCCGGGCTGGAACCCCGGCTGCATGGAGGTGCCGGTGATCCGCAGCACAGGCAGCAGCAGCGCCGCCACCAGCACCGCCAGGGCCGCCACCACCACGATGGTGCCCAGGGTGCCCTTCAATGCCTGATGATACCGGCCCCGGCTCTGCTCCCGGGTCATTTCCTGCTGGATCTCCTCCAGGGAAGGAATGGTGATTTTTTTTTGTCTGCTTCTCGCCATGGCTCATTCCCCAGTCTTCCAGAGGATGGGCGCGGGCGGGGCGGGGGGCGTATTCTCCGTCTGGGCCTGGGGCTGCTGCTGATACATGTTCAGCTGCTGCTCGATGGATTTCAGGCGCTCCTGCAGCTGGGCGGAGGAATTGTTTTGCCTGAGTTCCTCCAGCTGCTTTTCATATTCGGCCCGCACCGCTTCCACCCGCTGATCCAGCGTCGCCTGGATCTCGTCGGCGCGTTTTCTTGTTTCTTTCACGATCTGGGTCATTTCCAGGTTTTTCTTGCGCATCTCATACAGCATTTCCAGCAATTCAAACCGGCCCATGCGTTTCAGGTTGATTTTCGCCACTGCGGCAACCTCCGATGCATGATGATTTCAGGCGCGGTCAATCATCCAGGATGATTTCGCCGTCGTCCAGGGTTTCTTCCCCTTCCAGGCCGCCCGTGGCGGCCGCCTCGTCCTCCTCCGTCCATTCAGAGAAGCGCGCGGGCACGATGGCTTCGCCCCAGGTGACATATTTGGTGATTTCGTAGTTATGCAGCTCTTTGGTATAGAAGTCAAAGTACAGATCGTCGTACACGGGAATCATGGGCAAAAGATCGGAGAACACTTCCTGGAACACGACCCACTTTTCCACGAAGGTCACCGGGTCATAGGGCTCGGTGCGGCACATTTCTTCGGCCAGGTCATACATTTTTGCGTGAACCCAGGCAAGGTTATCCTTTTCCGGGTCGCTGGCGTCGCCAGGCAGGAACCACAGGGTGGGGTCGAATTCGATATTGAAGTCGTCGCCCAGGTAGAACATCTCCACGTCGTCCGCGTCCCTGAAATCATAGCGGATATGCAGATCCTTCATTTCCATGGGCACCAGCTCCACCCGGATGCCCGCCTTGAGCAGGTTGGGCAGGTGCAGCTCCTCCAGGGAGGGGGCGATAATGTTGGTGTAGGGATAGCCCATCTTAAAGTCCAGACCGGTCAACTCCCCGTCCAGCAGCTTATATCGCACCGTGTCCCTGCCCCGCACATAGGGCTCGCCGTTTTCGTTCAGCGTCCAGCCGTTTTTCTCCAGCAGCTCAATGGCGGTTTCCACGCTCGGCTCGTAATGGACCAGGTTGTCCAGGCTCAGGGCGTCCACCCGCTGGAGCAGCGCTTCCACGGCGGCCTCGTCCTCCGGGGTGGGCTGTTCGGGCAGCGGCGGCGCATAGGTCAGGGTGCCGGTGGTCAGGCCGTACATCCACTGGCCGATGCCGTAGAATCCATCCACAGGCACGCCGTATTCGCCCACGTAGCGCTCCACCACCTCATCCTTTTCCAGGCAATGGGCGATGGCCTTGCGCACGTTCTTTTCCTGCAGGGCGGGCACGTCGGGAACAAACGTGATAAAGGACAGGCCGATGCGGGGATAGCTGTCATACCGGAACTGATCCCCGGACAGGGCGATGCCCGCTTCAATGGCGTCCTTGCGCAGCACCTTGTTAAGCA
Organism: uncultured Clostridia bacterium; assembly: GCA_946626395.1. Classification (GTDB taxonomy): domain Bacteria; phylum Bacillota; class Clostridia; order Christensenellales; family Aristaeellaceae; genus RUG563. Next base: position 6,161 of record CAMOUF010000180.1, on the reverse strand, counting down.
ATGCGAATTTGCCTTCCGCCAGCTCGTCGATCATGGTTTCGTTCACGCCCAGGCGGAAGCAGATGCGTTTGATGGCAGGCAGGTCGCCATGCTCGTCGCCCTTAAAGTAAGGATTGATTTCAAACACGGCGATGATATCCGCCCCATGGTCCAGGCCTGGCACTTCTTCCCACAGCTTTTCCCTGGGCTCGGCTTCCGGCGCTTCTGTGGGAACCGCTTCTTCGGGAGTCTCTTCTTCGGGAACGCTTTCTTCCGCAGGCGTTTCTTCCGCTTCGTCCGTCGGCTTCACATACCCGTCCCGGGGCCCGTAATAGGTGAGCACATAGGGGCCGCAGTTCACGGAGGGATGGGTCAGGTAACCGGTGTCGGGGTCCATGATGGTCTGCTCCAGCAGCGCCGTGGTGAAGATGGGTTCTTCGATGGTGCGGTCCTCATTGGCGATATAGACGCCCTCGCCGTCATCATACACCTTGCAGCCCGGAGCAATCACATGAATGGGATAGGGCGTCAGGCCCAGGCGGTAGAGCTCGAAGAAATATGGCAGGTATTCATGCTTCACGGGGAAGGTCATGAAATAGTCCGTCAGCACCCGCAGGCCGGACAGATACGGAACCTCTCCGCCGATATATTCGTCGTACCCCTCCAGGAAGGGCATTTTGGCGGCCTGGCCAAAGCCCAGCTCGTTGATCTTGGGGTCGATCATCAGCAGCAGGGAAAAGGCGTAGTCCCAGGCGGTGATGGGGGTGCCGTCGGAAAAGAACAGATCCTTGTACAGCGCCAGGTAATAGGTGCGGTCCCCCGCTTCGTTTTCGGTGATGGCGGAGCCGCTGACCACGGTGTGGTTAAAGGAAAACATTCCCAGGTTTCCGTCCCATACCACTGTCAGGTAACGGTGCAGCAGGGTGCGCACGTCAATGTCTGTGGTGGCGTTGCCCCAGCAGCCGGTGAAGAATTTGCCGTCGGTGACGGTGGGGTTGCCCACCTCCAGCCAATCAAAGTCATACTCCGCCCAGGGAATCAGCTCTTCCTCTTCTTCGGGGGCCGCTTCCCCGTCGGCGGCCTCCTCTTCCAGAACCACGTCCTCATCCAGAATGATTTCGTCCGTTCCTTCGCCCAGGGCCGCCCCACAGGGGATCAGCAGCAGAACGGCCAGCAGCATGGCAATCAATCTTTTCATCATGGCTTTTCCTTTCCGCAGCGGGTCACTCATAGCATACGCCCACATGCATGATGATCTCGCCCAGCCCCAAGGGCGTTTCATATTCATTAATATCAATCACTTCCGGATTGTCGCCGCCCTGAGGGAAATAAATAACGGTTTCTGTCCAGTCATGCGGCGGCATGGTGCCCCGCACCACGGGCCGGTTGGGCTCATACCCGGGAAGGGACGGTGACGGCACATAATAAGGCGTGCCCGGAGAGAGCTGCTCGATATGCGGCGGAGGCGGCGGCACTAAGCCATCAATTACGATATACTCAACGGTCAGCGTAGGAATGCCGGGCGTGGGCGTAGGAATCGGAGGCGTAGGCCGGGGCGTGGGCAGCGGCGTAGGCGTGGGGCCTCCGGGGCCCGGAATGATGGGCGGCTCCGTCGTCACATTGGGGGTAGATGTCGGTTCCAGATGCTCCACCTTGGGCTTCACATCGATCTCATAAATCAGTTCATCCGTTTCGCCGGTGGGGTCACGCATGGGCAAGACAGTGAGGAAGTTCACCACATTGATGTCCCCAACGCCCTCCAGCAGATTGCCGAAATAAATGCCGGGCTGCAGATTGCGGAATTGCAGAATACCGTTTTCATCTGCGATAGCGACGCCGTCATTCGGAATATCGCCCTCTTTAATGGTGTGAATCAGCTCCTCATATGCGTCGTCAAATTCCTTGGCGACCATATGCTCCAGCTTTTCAGCAATGTTTTCGTATTGCACGCCGTGCACATTCAGGTTCAGGAATTCCAGATACTGATACATGACATCGATCTTCCAGCCCCCCTGAACTGTGGGATCGGGCGTAGCTACTCGATAAATTGCCACCTTCAGTCCTTCGTAAGTGTCCACTTTTTCAGGCGCGATCTGAATTTTAATGGAGCCCAGCTGCTCCGCCGCGGCAAAGGACGCAGTCAGCAGGCTCATCAAGGCCAGCGCAATCAGTGCCAAGCTCCATGCTTTTTTCATCTTTTTCGGCATACCCATCATCCTTTTTTATGAACGTTCCGCATCAGCGGGCAATTGATAACGCTTCTTTTTGACCATCTCCGTGATGCCCATGACCACCAGGCCGATCAGCAGCACCGGCGAGCCCAGCAGCATCACGGTGGCCCAGCCCGGCAGGTTCCGCACCTTTTCGGCATCTGCCATCGCCCTGGCAGCTTCCTGCTCCGTCATTCGCTCCGCCCGCACCAGCAGCCGCTGGTTCCCGGGGTTGGAAATCAAGGTGAGCCGGTCCCCGGTCAGGGACCAATCCGTGCTGTTCAGCCGGGACGCGGAAACCGTTTCCGTTCCCGTCACCTTGTACAGCCAGGTTTCGTTCAGCACATTCAGGGTGATCAGGTCGCCCTGCTGCAGACTGCCCAAATATTTAAACAGGAAACCATCCTGCAGGCCGATCTCTCCCGGAAAGCCCGCAGCCTGATGTCCGCTCTCCCCCGCCAGCACCACATGGCCACCGGTTCCGGTGGGGGCCGATGCGCCGGGCACCAGGATCACGCCCGAAGCCATCGCGTCCGGCGCATCCGCCGGGTAAATGGGCAACTGGGCCCGCAGGGAGGGAATTTCCAGCACCCCGATCAGGCCGCTGCCCGATACCTGGAGCACGTTTTGCCCCCGAACATCGCCGCTATAATCCGGAAACATATCCCGAATGATCGGGTTGGGAAGGCTTCCATTATAGATTCTGGCCATCAGCAGCAGGTTTTCCTTCTCCGCTTCCGTCAAGTTCCTGCACAAATGGCGGTATTCCCGGATCAGCGCCGCGTTGCGATATTGCAGCCGCTGGTCGCTGACGAAGGGAAACAGCAAATACGCCAGCCCCGCCAGGATCAGCAGGAAAAGCAGCAAACGCCGCAAAAATTTGATCATGCCATACAATCCTCCGAAAAGGTTTATGGAGCTTTAATGAAACAGCTTCAGCACCGGCTGAATCACATGCTGGTTAAAGGCGTCGGCCATCTGATAAGGGGGCCAGACTACCGCCGTCAGCCTTCCGATCACCTGCTCGCGCTTCACAGTGCCATAGCTGCCGCTGCGGCTGTCCACAGCCAGTTCCGGGCTGTCCCCCAGCACGAAATACTCTCCTTCAGGCACCGTGACCGGACGGTACAGCATATCTCCCGCCGCGCTCATATCGGCGGCGTCCGCCGGGTACTGAAGCCCATTGATCCATAAATTGCCCTGGGCGCTGAGCATCAGCTGATCCCCGCCGTGGGCCGCCACGCGCCGAAGCGACATATGGTCGCCCTTGCTGATCAGGATCACATCCCCGTTTTGGGGATCAAAGCCGTCGTCCCGGCGGCACAGCACCACGCTGTTGCTCTGCACTGTGTCCTCCATGGAAGGGCCCCGGACCACGGCCAGAATAAAATATCTGTCGAAGATAAACCAGCCCGCCGCGGCAGCCAGCGCCGCCCAAATCAGCAGGCCCCACAGCAGCCGCTTTCTTTTCATCTGGCCGCGCACGCGGCGCATTTCCCAAAGCAGCTCCTGCTCCGTTACCGGATCATACTCCACAGTCTTCCTCCTTCTTTCCATCCTGGACGCTTCTTACGCTTCCCCTGCGCCTTCTCTGACGCGCCGGACGGATTCAGGCCAATGCCTACAACTGTCCATTTTTTCATATATATTATAGCATAAAGCCATTGTGGAAACAAGAGTGTTTCTGAAAGAATCAATAACAGGAGCAGGGATGAACCATAGGTATGCAGGGATCGAAAGAAGAAAACCGACGTTCCGGACGCAAAAAATGACAAAAGGGAAATTGTCCCTTGACGGCAACTGGGGAACATGCTATCATTTTTCCTGCGCAAAAGGGCAATGAATCATTCCTTGATGAAAGGAAGAAAGGGGTTTCTGAAAATGCTTGTACCCGTTTTGCTGTTTCTGCTGGGCTTTCTGCTGCTGATCAAGGGCGGCGATTGGTTCGTGGACGGGGCCACAGGGCTGGCCCACCGGTTCCATCTGCCCGAGCTGCTGATCGGGGCTACCGTGGTCTCCATCGGCACCACCCTGCCCGAGGTGATGGTGTCCGCTCAGGCGGCCTTCCAGCACAACAGCGGGATTTCTTACGGCAACGCCATCGGCTCCATCATCTGCAACACCAGCCTGATCGCCGCCCTGACCGTTGCCATCCGGCCCGGCCTGGTAAACAAAAAAAGCCTGCGGCTGCCGGTCGTCTCCTTCTTTATCGCGGCGGCGGTGTATGCCTTCATCGCCTACAGCAGCGGCCAGTTCCAGCGCTGGCAGGGCTTTATACTGCTGGGCATGTTCCTTGTGTACATGATCGTCACGGTGCTGGACATGAAAAAGCACCCGGAGGATCAGGCGGCGGAAAACGAGAGCGAAGAAAAGCCCAAGGAAACGGCCCTTTGGCAGGAGCTGCTGGGCCTGATCGCAGGCGCTGCCGCCATTGCGGTGGGCGCGCGGCTGCTGGTGGACAACGGCACCCTAATCGCTCAGGCCCTGGGCGTGCCGAATTCCGTGATCGGCCTGACCATGGTGGCCCTGGGCACTTCCCTGCCCGAACTGGTCACCGCCATCACCTCCCTGGTCAAGGGCCACAGCGCCCTGAGCCTGGGCAATGTGATCGGCGCGAACCTGTTCAATATCGTGCTGGTCAGCGGCGCGGCCACCGCCATTTCTCCCTTCGCCATCCCCATGGAAAAAACCATTGCCGGGATGAACGCTTCCCTGGTGGTGGACTTGCCCGTGATGTTCGCCGTGATGCTGATTTTGTGCGTGCCCGCTATGCTCAAGGGAAAGCTCAGCCGGTGGCAGGGCGTGCTGCTGCTGTGCATGTACGTGGGCTTCACCGCGTTCCAATTCCTGTTCTGATTTTCCATCGTTATAAAAAGCTCTGGCTTCCGCCAGGGCTTTTTTCTTTCATCCGCTGTGTCTTTTCAATTATATATTGAACACTTTAAATCACCAAGTGAGGAGTGAGGAATGAGGAGTGAGGAGTTGAAAATTGTGTATGCGCGAAGCGCAAACTGTTAACTCCTCACTCCTAACTGATTTAAAGCGCTCTTTACTTTTTCTTTTGCCTCTCCATCTGATAGCGCAGCTCCCGCATCACCGTGTCCGGGTGGATATGGAAGGGCACGGCAGGACCCATTCCCCAGATATAATCGTTTACAGCAGAGGCTTTCCCTGTTTTCCCATCCACCTGTGCTACATACCAGCAGGATTTCACGCCCCATTCCAGGTCGTGGGGATGATAAAGGGAAACCACAAACGCGCCCATCCAGGCTTCATACATTCCCTGGGGCACCATCAGATCAGGCGCCAGTTCCTCTTCCCCGTATTCATTCAGATACATGATGTAACTGTCATGGTATTCTGATTTCAGATTTTCAAAGTCTTTCTTATAAGCGTCCTTTGCCGCGGCAAAGGCTTCCTTTGCGCTGATTCCGGCGTTATAGCGGCGGATGGTTTCTCTTTTTTCTTCCGTCCATTCCTCTTTTTTCACCACTTCACCAGTAGCGCCGATCATTTCAAAGGAAAGCTCCAGTTCACAGTTGCTGCTTTCCACCCCGTCATACAGCATCCGCACGATATAAATATCGCTGGACAGGGGCAGCTTAGGGCGGCAGCTGGCAATTGCATACCGTTCCCGGATTTCCCACGGAATGTCCTGATAAGCGTCATAGAATATTTGCAGCATCGTATTATGGGCCGCATCCAGCTTTTCTTGGGAAAGGCGTTCCTCCGCCGTTCCCCCGGCTGACGTGGCAATCAGAATCATTGCCGCTAAAAAGCACAGCATTGCGCTGAATTTTCCTTTCATATCTCCATCACCCGCCCTATTATAGCAAGCACCGGATTCTTCTGTCAATTCTTTGCGTCGGAATTTCCAAGAACAAAAAAGAAGCTAACCGTATAGATTAGCTTCTTCAATGGAATCCGGCGGCGACCTACTCTCCCGGGCCGTGTCCAGCCAAGTACCATCGG
>CAMOUF010000179.1 GCA_946626395.1 uncultured Clostridia bacterium | reverse complement strand
CGGTCTCGATCAGGCCGAAGGTCTCGTCCAGATCCTTGCCGGCGCCGTAAATGCCGTGCTGGCTCCATACGACCAGCCGCGCGGTCTTCATCTTTTCCGCAGTCGCTTCACCGATCTCGTTGGTGCCGCACAGCATCCAGGGCAGCACGTTCACGCCGTCGGGGAACACCACGATGCACTCGGTGCACATCTGCCACAGGGTGCGGGTGAATTTCCGCTCGTCCAGGGTGTGCACATAGGTCATGGCCAGCAGATTGGCGGGATGGCAGTGCATGACCACCCGGTTTTCGGGGTTCACCTTGAGGCGCGCCACATGGCTCATCATATGGGCGGGGAATTCGCTGGTGAAGCTGCCGCCGTCCTCAAAGCCCCAGATCAGCTCGGCCAGCTCGCCGTAGGCGGTGACCCGCACGATGCCCAGGTTGATTTCGGGGGCATACTGCACGTTCTTGAAATACTTGCCGGTGCCGGTGACCAGGAAATACTTGCCGTCCAGCTCGGGAGCAGTAAAGCCGGTGGGGATCTTGAGCTTTACTTTGTTCAGGTCCAGATAATCCGCCACGTCCTTTTCGTCCAGCATCAGGCTCACGTTGCCGCCGTTGCGCTCATCCCAGCCGTGATTATACATGTTGGTAATGGTGCGGATCATTTCTACCATGAAGGGCGCTTCCAGAATGTTTTTCATTTGCGATTCACCAGCACTTTCTGTTCATATTCTTTGATTTGCGGGAACCATTCGCCGTCGGCGGGCTTGCCGCAGCGGCGGCAGTATTCGTCCCAGATTTCACCGAAGGGCATGGTTTTCAGTTCTTCCTGGCGCACCATCAGCTCGGTGAACTGATCGGTGTCCTGCAATTCCTTCAGGGCCTCGGCGGGAGTCAGCAGAGCGGAAAGCAGGGCCTTCTGCACGTTGCGGTAGCCGGTCACCCAGGCGGAAATGCGGTTGATGGAGGCGTCAAAGTAGTCCAGCGCGATGTCCACGCGCCCGTCCAGGCCGCCGCAGCGAACGATTTCCTTGGCAATTTCCTTGGTTTCATCGTCAAAGAGCACCACATGGTCGCTGTCCCAGCGGATGGGGCGGGTGATGTGCAGGGCGATTTCGGGGAAGAAAGCCAGCAGCGCGGGGATCTTGTCGCTGACCACTTCGGTGGGATGATAATGGCCGTTGTCCATCAGGGGGATGCACTTTTCCTTGTTGGCGGCGGCGTAGCTGAGGGCGAATTCCGCGCTGCCCACGGTGTAGGCTTCCACGCCGATGCCGAACACCTTGCTTTCCACGCAGGGCTTGACCTTCGTGAAATCATAGGGCTCGGACAGGATTTCGTCGATGCTCTCCCGATAGCGCACCCGGGGGCCCATCCGGTCCGCCGGCACGTCCTTATAGCCGTCGCCGGTCCAGATGTTCATGGTGCAGGGCTGGCCCAATTCCTCCGCCAGATAGTTGGAAATGCGGATGCAGGCCTTGCCGTGCTCGATCCAGAATTTCCGGGTTTCCTCGTTGGGGGAAGACAGGGTCAGGGGATCGCACTTGGGATGGGAGAAGAAGGTGGGGTTAAAATCGCAGCCCAGGCCCCTCTCCTTGCAGAATTCCACCCATTTCTTGAAATGCTTGGGCTCCAGCTTGTCCCGATCCGCCCATTCGCCGTCCTCAAAAATGGCATAGCTGGCATGCAGGTTCATCTTGGGGGTGCCGGGGATCAGGGACAGCACCTTATCGATGTCCGCCATCAGTTCTTCCGGGGTGCGGGCGCGGCCCAGGTAGTTGCCGGTGGTTTGGATCCCGCCGGTCAGGGGCTTGCTGGGGTCGGTGTCAAAGCCGCGCACGTCGTCCCCCTGCCAGCAGTGCAGGGATACCGGAACGGTTTTCAGCTTTTCCATGGCCGCTTCCACGTCCACGCCCAGGGCCTCATAGCGTTTTTTTGCTTCCTCGTAGCTCATTGATCGATCCTCCTTCTTTCAGTTCGCTTTCATTTGGATTTTTAAATTGCCAAGCGCCGTTGCCTCGATGGGCAGCGCAATCACTTGCTTGCCGGTTGCTTCCTCGGTCAGGCGGTTCAGGAAGGCGTTTTTCGCGCCGCCGCCCACGATGTAGATTTTGCTGTAAGTAGTCCCGGTGATCTTTTCCATTTCCTCAATGGCCTTTTGATAGCTCAGGGCCAGGCTGCGGTAGGCGCAGCGGAAATAGCCCATGGGGCACTTGGGGGGATGAGGCAGCGCGGCGTCAAAGGCCGCTTTCATGCTTTCCGGGGCCAGGAACGCAAAATCGTTGGCGTCCACGGTGTGATCGAAATGCTTTTCCGCGGCCTCGGCGGTGATTTCGTTCCAGGGCTTATCGGGGCACAATTCGTCCCGCAGCCGGTTCACCAGCCACATGCCCATGATGTTCTTGAGGTACCGGATGTAGCCCACGCCGCCCTCGTTGGAATAATTGGCTTTTTCGCTTTCCTCCGTGGTAATGGGGGCGGGGAACTTGACCCCCAGCAGACTCCAGGTGCCGGAGGAAATGAAAATTTCATTGCCCTCCATGGGGATGCCCTCCACCGCGCTGCCCGTATCGTGGGTGGCGCACAGGACGCATTTGATTCCTTTATAATCGCCCAGATACGCGCCGGGCTGGGACAGCTTCTGGAACAGGCCCTCCGGCAGGCCCAGAGCCTTTATGATTTCGGGATCGTACTCTTTCGTGATGGCGTTCACCATGCCGCCGGTGGTGGCGTTGGTGTATTCATGGCCTTTGACCCCGCACAGCTTGTACAGCAAATATTCCGGCATCAGCAGGAAATCCGTGGCATTTTCCAGCCTGCCCGCCAATTTGTCCGCATACAATTGATAAATGGTGTTGAAGGGCTGGAACTGGATGCCCGTGCGGCGGTACAAATCGGAAAACGGCAAAATTTCATGCACCTTCGGGATCACAGCTTCCGTGCGACCGTCCCGGTAGGCGTAGCAGGGCAGGATTTCCTTTTCCCCGTTCAACAGCACATAGTCCACGCCCCAAGTGTCCACAGACAGGCTTTCGATCTGCGGGTACAGCTTCAGCGCCTCGTCAATGCCCGCTTTCACGCTGGCAAGCAGGCCCTCTATGTTCCACACCAAATGGCCGTCCTGCTTTTCCACGCCGTTGGGGAAGCGGTAAACCTCCCGGGTTTTTACTTCGTTCCCTTCCTTCCAGCCCACGATGTGGCGGCCGGAGGAGGCCCCGATGTCAATGGCAAGATAGTATTTCATGGCAGCGCACCATCCCATTTTCTAATGAAAGATTTCTAACCAATAATAGTATACCATTCTTTGCAATCTTTGGCAATTCGGAATTTTATGTTTATTGTGTCTGATTTCAACCATTTTTCCTTTTTGCCGCCGTTTCCGCAGTTTG
>CAMOUF010000178.1 GCA_946626395.1 uncultured Clostridia bacterium | reverse complement strand
TCAGTAACAGCAGTGGAGGACGCGGAAGGTGTCAGGAAGAACACGCGGTCCACATAGCCCTGAGCGCCCGCGGCTTCGCAGGGCTTGGAGGTGGTGGTGCCCAGGATCATCTGCGCGCCCGCGTCCAAAGCGGCGTTGTAAGCGTTGATGACCTTTTCCACGTTATGCTCGTCGTCTTCGTTGATCAGCTCGATCCTGTACTTGCCGCCCGCGGCGTTCACTTCTTCCACAGCCACTTCCGCGCCGTGGAGCGTCGCCAGACCGTACAGGGCGGCCGCGCCGGTGGTGGGGCCGATATGGGCGATTTTCAGGGTGATGGGTTCCTCGGCAAACGCCACAGAAGCGCTCAGCAGCATTGCCAGCGCCATCAGCAAAGCAACCATCTTTTTCATGATTCATGTCCTCCTTTTATGATACCATCCAGCCCGGCTTTTCCGGGTACATGCTATTATAAAAAAAATCCCCTTTTCCGACAAGGGGGTTCGTGTCTTTTCCCTGTATTTTTCGGAAAAAAAGCGCTGCTGTTTCGCCGCGCTTGCATCCGGGTTGTATAACTTGCCATCTTTTGATATAATAGAGTTGAGCCTGCCGGAATCGCGGGCCCAGGGAGGAATGAAGCGTTGAAGCGCATTGTATTGACCGGCGGCGGCACGGCGGGGCATGTGACCCCCCATTTGGCCATTCTGCCGCACTTGATCCGGGAAGGCTATGAAGTCCACTACATCGGCACCCAGGAGGGCATTGAGCATAAAATGATGGATCACGAGCAGGTGATCTATCATGCCGTAAAAAGCGGCAAGCTGCGCCGCTATTTCGATTGGAAGAACTTTACCGACCCCTTCCGGGTCGTGGCCGGGGCGGTGCAGTCCGCCCGGCTCATGGGCAAAATCAAGCCCGACGTTTGCTTTTCCAAGGGCGGGTTCGTGGCCGTGCCCGTTGTGATCGGGGCCTGGCTCCACAAGGTGCCCGTGGTGTGCCACGAAAGCGACCTGACCCCCGGCCTGGCCAATAAAATTTCATCCCGGTTCGCCCAGCGCATCGCCACCACCTTTCCCGAATGCGCCAAGGCGCTGGGGCCCAAGGCTGCCTGCACCGGCACGCCCATGCGGCCCCAGCTGTTTTCCGGCGTCCGGGAAAAGGGCCTTGCGTTTACCGGGCTTACAGGCTCCCGGCCCATTCTGCTGATGATGGGCGGCTCCATCGGGGCGCAAAGGGTGAATGAGGCGCTGCGGGCCGCGCTGCCCCGGCTGCTGGAAACCATGGACGTGATTCATCTGACCGGCAAGGGCAATCTGGACGAAAGCCTGTCCGCCCTGCCGGGCTACAAGCAGTATGAGTTCCTGTCGGACGAATTGCCCGACGTGCTTTCCTGCGCCGATCTGGTTTTGTCCCGGGCGGGGAGCAACGCCATCTGCGAGTTCCAGGCCCTGCAAAAGCCCATGCTGCTGGTGCCCTATCCCAAGGGAGCCAGCCGGGGAGACCAGATTTTAAACGCCGAATCCTTCCGTCAGCGGGGTTTATGCCATGTGCTGGCTCAGGAAAACATGAACGCCGATACCCTGTATGAGGCCATCCTGGATTTACAGAAGGACCAGGATACCCTGATCCGCAATCTCAAATCCGCCCCGCCCGCCGACGGCACCCTCCCCGTGCTGCAAATGATCCACGAGGTGGAAAAAAAGTAATTCCCTAATGGAAAAAGGATTTCTGGGGGAAACCGCTCTTTGGTGCCCAAAGAGCGGTTTCCCCCAGCCCCCTTTCCGAGAAAAGCTGTTCGATAAGATCAGAGTAGAGATATATTTTATTGGTTCCCGCTGTTACGATTAGAAATGAAAACATGCTTGTATTCGTTGCGCTTCTGGCCCGGCATCCTATGGACGCCAGCCCGGATGCAAAGCATCCGGGGAAAGCCAGGGAATAATCCGTGGGGAAAGTTCGCTTTCCCCCCTCGGATTTTCCCAGGCTTTCTGAGGCCAGAAGCCCTCAAACTTTTCGTAGCCCAACGCATCAGGCGGAGATTGTTTGTTTCATCCAACAACGATAATTCGCCAATTGCGGGTCCAGGGTCCTCAGGACCCTGGCGCAGGTCTGGGCGCGCGCAGCGCCCAGCGTTCCCTTTGCCGTACTATGAATTTCATTCTAAGAGCAAATCTGTTATTGGCTTAAAATCCCAAGCAAAAACCTGCCGCGTCTTTCACAGACGCGGCAGGTTTTTGTTTGGGAAGTATTATTTCAGATAGTATTCATCCGCAGGCACCTTACCGCCCACGGAGGCGGGATTGGCGTTGAACAGGATTTCATACAGCGGCGCGGCCTGGGCCTGCATGTCTTCCCCGGCCACAAACACCAGTCGGCAGGAGGGCAGGGCTTTTTCAGCCAGGGCGGCGGCGGGGATGATTTCCATGGCGGCGATTTCCTGGGCGGCTTCATGGACGTTTTCGGTGGCGAAGGCGATAGAGGCTTCCAGGTCTTTCAGGAACGCCGCCACCTCTTCGGGGTGCGCTTCCACGAATTCCTTCCGGGCAACCACCACGCTCAGGGACAGCTGGGCGTTTTCATAGCCGTTTTTCTGGGCGGCGGCGGCAAATTCCTCGGTCACGTCCAGGGCTTTATGGAAAACGGGGTTCTTCATCAGCACCTGGGTCACCATGGGTTCGGGCAGCATCACGATGTCCGCCAGGCCCTCGATGGCCTTGGAGGCCACGGCGGCGTGCTCGGCTTCAAATTCCATCTGGGCGTTGACGCCGTTGGCTTCCAGAATATAGTTCATCACGTATTCCGGGGTCGCGCCCTGGCCGGCGTTCAGGATGGCCTTGCCCTCCAGGTCGCTGACGGAATGGATGGTGTCGCCCTTTTCCAGCACATACAGCATGCCCCGGGTGATCAGGGATAGGGCCCGGACGCCGCCCTCGGTCTTATTGAACAGCACGGAGCCCACGTTGATGGGCACAGCGGCGATATCCACCTGGCCGGAAATGACCAGCGCGTTGATTTCAGCGGGGGCGGCCACCAGCGGAAAGTCATACTTTTCCCCGGCGTCGGCGGTGATCATATGGGCCAGGGCCATGCCGGTGGGGCCTTTCAGGCCAGCCACCCGGACCCGGGCGGCTTCCGGAGCGTTTTCAGCTACGCACATCAAGGGCAGCGACGCGGCCAGCAGCAGCACGGCCAGGAGCTTCAACATCTTTTTCATTTTTTGTTCCTTCTTTCTTTACTTTTTTGTCATGGCGCTTTTCACCTGCACCCCGGGCACATTGCCCAGCTTGGCGGTGAACGCGCCCACCTTCATATCGTCCCCGCGGATCAGCAGCCCAATCACGGCCATGTTCCGCTCGTGATCCGGCACGCCGATGCGGCCCGTGACCATGTCCTGATACTGGGAAATGATCTGGTTCACCCGGTTTGCCTGGGTCAGATCCTCGATGACGACGCCGATGAAACCGATGCGTTCTTCCATGGATTTCCTTCCTTTCCAAAAAGAAAAGCATGGCGTTTTCCGTCATGCGTCCATCCTGCGCTTTCCTCCTTCCGCTCTCGGGCCCGGACGCGTCCCTGCCCTCAAGGAAAAACTTTTTTATCCGCGCCGCTCGCTGGCCCTCATGCCTGGCACTTGGGTTTGCCGCGCCGCAAAACCCATTATACACGTTTTTCAAAAAAAAGAAAGAGCCAATTTTCCCCATGACTCCCTGCCACAAAAGCGCCATATTTGGCGATGTAAAATTTTCCTGAAGGGATTTGCCAATTGAAGAAAAAGTGGTATAATATGATACGCCGTTTTTCCGGCCCGCCGCCGGAGGAAGGGCGTCAAGATACAACGGAGGAGAAAGCAAGTGAATTTCAAGCGTTTTCTGATCCTGGCGCTGGCTCTGTGCCTGATGCTCCCTGCGGCCCAGGCGGCCACGAAGCAGAGCACCAGCGTCATTTATAACGGCATCATCACCCGCCGTTTCGCCAACAGCTACACCAACGTGTACGAACAGATGGATTCCGACAGCCGGGTCATCAAGACCATGAGCGCCGGAAACAAAATCGAAATCGTGGAGGTGACCCCCGGCTGGGTTGGCATCAAAACGGGCAGCGGCATCGGCTATGTGATGCGCCACCGCATTGACGTGACCGACACCGTGGACAAAACCGTGCCGGACTATCCCATCACTCCCCAAGAATATTATGCTGTGATCGACCGGGACGTGGAGGTCAAGGCCGCCAAGGACGCAAGCAGCGATACCCTGTCCACGCTCACCGAAGGGGCGCGCGTCTCCATCTGCGGCGTGGAGGACGGCTGGGCCCAGGTGATCCATAAGCGGGTGTACGGCTATATCAACACCAACGACTTGACCGAGCTGCTCCCCGTGGCCGACGACGTGGCCACCGCGGATAACGAAACCCCCATTTCCGTGTTCACTTCCTTTTACAGCGACAACCCCGACCGCATCGTGAACCTGGGCGTATGCTGCAAATTCATCAGCAAGGTGCTCCAGCCCGGGGAAACCATGAACTTCAACAACGAGGTGAGCCCCTTCAGCGCCGCCAACGGCTATAAGCTGGCCCCGGTGCTCAAGGACGGCGAAACCAAAATGGGCTACGGCGGCGGCTCCTGCCAGGTTTCCTCTACTCTGTGGGATTCCCTGATGCAGCTACCCGGCATTACCGTGCTGCGCCGCAATCCCCACGGGGCCAACGCCGCCTCCTATCTCCCCCACGGCATGGACGCGGCTTCCGGCACCAACACCCAGAACTTTATTTTCCGCAACGATTTTGATTTTCCCATCCGCATCGATGCCTCCACCCATGACCTGGCGCTGTTTATCGCCATTTATAAGGAGATTTGATTTTATGAAACGCGCGGCCGCTGTACTTTTAACGCTGGCCTTCCTTTTGCCCCTTTGCGGGGCTTTTTGCTATGCGGAGCAGACGGACCCCGCCGCTCTGCCCCGGCTGTATACCGCCCGGACACGGCTGGCCTGCAAAATTTTTTCCGATTGGGAAACCACCAACGGCATCAACCAAATCGGCGTGGTGCCCCAGAACGTGTGGGTCTACATCCACACCGTGAACCCTTCCTTCGCCCTGGTGACCTACGATGCCGACCATAAAACCGGCTACGTCAAGCGGGTGTGCCTGGAATATCCCGAGCCCATCGATCCCGCCTCCACTCCCCCTTACGGCGTGGATTTCAACCATTA